>NZ_GG774821.1:0-67714 GCF_000163675.1 Bacteroides sp. D22
AGAGGACTTCAAATGCATTTGTCGGGCCAGTTCCGAGAAAGGGAACAGAGAATGGAGGCGACCTAATTCACTCGTTGCAAAACTTTGACGATATTTTTTAAGCATATCGAACTCGGTAAAACCTAAACAAGGTTCGATTTCTGAGATTTTTTGTATCTTTACCATGTGTTTTTATTTTTAATTACCCCCGTTTTGGCCGTCAAACCGTTTTTTGGGGGGAATGCTTAAAGATACAAAAAAGGCAACTAACTCGCAATGAATTAGTTGCCTTAAATTTTATTATTTTAGGAATATCCCTACTTATCTGAATAAGGGAGTGGAGAAAGAGAAAATAGACTTGATGCTTCGTGCCGGAATGGCTGCCCCTTCGGGGAAAGATGTCCGTCCTTGGGAGTTTATAGTAGTATCCGACCGTGCCAAACTGGATTCAATGGCTGCTGCGCTTCCTTATGCAAAGATGTTGACCCAGGCCCGTAACGCTATCATTGTCTGCGGAGATTCTGTACGTTCGTCTTATTGGTATTTGGATTGTTCAGCAGCAGCGCAAAATATTCTGCTGGCTGCCGAAAGTCTGGGACTGGGGGCTGTATGGACGGCTGCCTATCCTTATGAAGACCGTATGCAGGTGGTACGCAAATATACCAATCTACCTGATAATATCCTTCCGCTTTGTGTCATTCCTTTCGGCTATCCGGCTACAAAAGAGAACCAGAAACAGAAATTTGACGAGAAAAAGATACATTATAATCAGTATTAGTAAGCAAAAGTTTTGTCTTTTCAATAATTTCCTTACATTTGCAACGCTAATTAAAATCTGATACGCAAATGTTTGGAATAGACGACCCTTTTATAATTCTGCCTTACCTTCTTTCGGTGGTATGTGTGATCTTTGCTGCCTGGTTTGGGCTGAAGTATTGGAATAAGGACGACGAAAAAGACGAAACTCGATGAATACATTTACACTTGGCTTGATTGTGATAGGATATCTCCTGTCACTTGCTTACCTCGGCTTTTTGGGATACAAGAAAACAACGAATACCAGTGATTATCTGGTAGGCGGACGTCAGATGAATCCTATTGTTATGGCACTTTCTTACGGTGCTACGTTTATCTCTGCATCTGCTATTGTAGGTTTTGGAGGAGTGGCGGCAGCTTTCGGAATGGGTATTCAGTGGCTTTGTTTTCTGAATATGTTTATCGGAGTTGTCATAGCTTTTATCTTTTTCGGTTTACGCACCCGGCGTATGGGGGCAAAACTGAATGTGAGCACTTTCCCTCAATTATTAGGCCGTCATTTTCGTTCCCGTAATATACAGGTATTTATTGCTGCTGTTATTTTCATCGGAATGCCGCTTTATGCAGCAGTTGTAATGAAAGGTGGAGCTGTATTTATCGAACAGATCTTTCAGATTGATTTCAATATCTCTTTGTTGATATTTACATTGGTTATTGCTGCTTATGTTATTGCAGGCGGTATGAAAGGGGTCATGTATACAGATGCTTTACAGGCAGTTATCATGTTCGGTTGTATGCTGTTTCTGTTATTCTCTCTATATCAGGTGCTCGGTATGGGTTTTACCGAAGCGAATAAAGAGTTGACTGCTATTGCTCCGTTAGTCCCGGAAAAATTTAAAGCATTGGGACATCAGGGATGGACTGCAATGCCTGTTACAGGTTCACCACAATGGTACTCACTTGTTACTTCCCTTATTTTAGGAGTAGGAATCGGATGTCTTGCGCAACCCCAGCTAGTGGTTCGTTTTATGACTGTGGAAAGTAGCAAACAATTAAACCGCGGTGTATTTATCGGTTGTTTCTTTTTGATTATAACAGTAGGAGCTATCTATCATGCCGGAGCTTTGAGTAACCTTTTCTTCCTGAAAACAGAAGGAGCGGTTGCTACCGAAGTAGTGCAGGACATCGATAAGATTATTCCATATTTTATTAATAAGGCGATGCCCGACTGGTTTGCCGCACTCTTTATGTTATGTATCCTTTCGGCCAGTATGTCTACACTAAGCTCGCAGTTCCATACAATGGGTGCTTCGGTAGGTTCTGATATTTATGGAACTTATAACCCCCGTTCGCGGAATAAACTAACCAATGTGATTCGTCTGGGAGTATTGTTCTCTATCCTGGTCAGCTACATTATTTGCTATATGTTGCCTCATGATATTATCGCCCGTGGAACTTCTATCTTTATGGGGATTTGTGCGGCAGCTTTCCTTCCAGCCTATTTCTGTGCCTTATATTGGAAGAAAGCCACTAAGCAGGGTGTCATGGCAAGTCTTTGGGTCGGAACAACCGGTAGCCTGTTTGCCCTTGTATTTCTTCATCAGAAAGAATCTGCAGCATTAGGTATCTGCAAAGCATTATTTGGACGGGATGTATTGATTACCACTTATCCTTTCCCTGTGATTGATCCGATATTATTTGCCTTACCATTATCTGTATTAGCCATCATCGTAATCAGCTTAGTAACCAAAAAATAAGTATTAAGTAAGTATCAAGTATTAAGTATTACGCTATGCGGATAAGCACCTCAAAGGCCACGGTTAATACTTGATACTTAATATTAATCATGCTTTTATTTTCTTCTTGTAGGATTCGTAGCGCGACATGATATCACGTACGAAATTGTAAGTCTCGATACCACGGAAATACCCGTTTTTGCAGACAGGATCGGTAAAGTATTCTTCATTGCTTTTGAGCAGGATGAAGTTTTCTACATTGTCTTTCCATACCAGTTTGTTCTTTCCGTATTTTTCGGCTAGCGCCATGGCATCGTATATATGTCCCAAGCCGGCATTATAAGATGCCAGAATGAAGTTGAGTCGTTCCTGCTTGTCGGGAATCATACTGAAACTGCGGTCGGTGGCGGCGATATATTTGATAGCCGCTTTCACACTTTCCTCCGGGTTCTGCTCCTTGCCGGGAGGTACTCCCATTGCCCGGGCGGTGGCAGGCATTAACTGCATCAGTCCTTTGGCGCCGGCCCAGGAAACAGCAGTGGTATCGAAATTAGATTCAGTATAGGCTAGTGACGCCAGCATACGCCAATCCCATCCGATATCTTTGGAATACTTTCTGAATAAATCATCATAATGAGAAATTTTCCCCTCTTTCAATGAAAGGATAGGAGAGTGGGGCATCATTTTACTATTCTCAAAATAACGTTTCATACTGGCTGTGTAGGCAGGAGAGGTCATATTTTCCTGATGCCATTTAGTAGCGGCGGCTGCCAGTTCGGGGCTGTCTTTTCGTACTGCCCACGAAGACCGTTGATCGAAACTGATAGACAAATCGATATTTAAATTAGGATAATAGGTTTTATTTAATTTTGCCAGGTCATTGTCGGCTACTGTATACGGGATTTTTCCTTGCGCCACTTGCGTTATCAAGTCCTCGATGGTAGTACTGTCATTGGTAACTTCATGAATCCGGATGCCTCCTCCTAATTCGCTGTTCAGATTGACGAGGCGGTCGTAATACTTTCCCGGTTTTACGTATATATCTTTTCCTACCAGTTCGGTTACGTCTTTTAATGGCTTCTGCTTTCCTCTTCCTTGCTGAACGATTACTTGATGGGTGATGACATCTTCACCACAATAAAGCAGACTGTCTTTCCACTCTTTGGTGATAGGCAGATTGTAGGCAATCATATCTCCTTCGCCTGCCAGCAATTTTTGAATCATCTCGTCAACGCTTTTGGCAACTTCAATCCTAAGCTTTAGTCCCAGACTTTTGGCAAACTGCTCGCTAAGTTCATACTGGAATCCCATTTCCTGTCCCCGATAAATAAAATAGGAAGTAGAGCTATACAATGTCAATACAACGAGTTCGCCACTATCTTTTATTTGTGGAAGATCACGTGCGGATTCATCCGTTGTACTATGTTGTTTGTTCCGGCATCCGAACACACAACAGAACAATACGAGGAATAAAGGGATAATCAGTGTCTTGACATTCATACCTGACATTTTGCTTTTAACTCTCAACTCTCCATTCTCCACTCTCAACTCTTCAAGTGTTTTTTGATATACATAGTCAGTATATCAATAGCTACCTTATTACTGCCGCCTTCCGGTACAATAAGGTCGGCATATCGTTTGCAAGGTTCGATAAATTGCAGGTGCATAGGCTTTAAAACCCGTGTATAGCGTTCCATTACAGCTTCGGCAGTACGTCCGCGCTCAATAACATCTCTTTGGATAACACGTATCAGGCGTTCGTCGGGATCGGCATCTACAAAGATTTTAAGGTCCATCATATTGCGTAGCTTTTTATCACATAAAGCAAGGATTCCTTCAATGATAACCACTTCACGAGGTTCGATATGAATTGTTTCGGGCTGGCGCGTACAAGTGAGATAAGAATAGGTAGGCTGTTCGATGCTATTTCCTTCTTTCAGCATCATGACATGTTTGGATAGTAGGCTCCATTCAAAAGCATCGGGATGGTCAAAATTGATATTCTGGCGTTCTTCAACCGGGACATGGCTACTGTCTTTGTAGTATGAATCCTGTGGTAAGAGTACTACTTCCCCTGCGGGGAGACTTTCTATAATTTTCCGTACGACGGTGGTCTTTCCGGAGCCTGTTCCGCCTGCTATTCCTATAATTAACATCTCTTTAAATGTATATTTGAACCAAATAGAGTATTTTTGCATTACTATTAATGCGATGATTGCATTAACAAGACAAATATAGAAACAATTCATTAAAATAACAACGTAATGGTAAAACACATTGTATTATTTAAGTTAAAAGACGAAGTTCCTGCTGAAGAGAAACTGGTAGTCATGACTAAATTCAAGGAAGCGATAGAAGCTCTTCCTGCTAAAATCTCTGTCATTCGCAAAGTGGAAGTCGGATTGAATATGAATCCTGGTGAAACATGGAATATTGCGCTTTACAGTGAGTTTGATACACTAGAAGATGTGAAATTCTACGCAACACATCCCGACCACGTAGCTGCCGGTAAGATTTTGGCTGAAACGAAGGAAAGCCGTGCATGCGTAGACTATGAATTATAAACCCCAAAAATAAAGATGAGAAAAATAATTTCTTTCCTGCTTTTAAGCTTTGTTGTATATGCATTGCAAGCGCAGATCAAAGATCCGGTAAAGTTTAAAACAGAACTGACACCTCTCTCCGATACGGAGGCAGAGGTGGTGTTTACGGCTGCCATTGATAAAGGTTGGCATGTTTATTCTACCGACCTGGGAGATGGCGGTCCTATTTCTGCAACATTTAATGTTGATAATAAATCGGGTGTCGAGCTTGTCGGTAAACTGAAACCTGTGGGCAAAGAAGTAGCTACTTTCGATAAATTGTTCGAAATGAAGGTACGTTATTTCGAGAATACAGCAAAGTTTGTGCAGAAAGTGAAATTTACGGGTGGAGCTTACGCAATAGAAGGTTATCTGGAGTACGGAGCCTGTGATGACGAGAGTTGTCTGCCTCCTACTCAAGTGCCATTCAAGTTTTCGGGAGTAGCGAAAGCCGGAAATGCTGCCGCAACGAAAACAGAACAACCGAAAGCAGAACAACCGGAACAAAAAGTAGTGGATAAGGCAGATAAGAAAGAAGGGGCAACTCCTGTTGCTTCGAAAGATTCATCTGCTATGATGGAGTTGGTTCCTGCAACTACAACGGAAGCAGCCACGGATATTCAGCCGGCAGTTGCCTCTAGTGAACTTTGGAAACCCGTTATCAGTGATCTGCAAGCATTAGGCGAGGAGCACGGGCAGGAGGATATGTCCTGGATATATATATTCATTACAGGGTTCCTTGGAGGATTATTGGCTTTATTCACTCCGTGTGTGTGGCCGATTATTCCAATGACAGTCAGCTTTTTCCTGAAACGCAGTAAAGACAAAAAGAAAGGAATTCGTGATGCGTGGACGTATGGTGCATCTATCGTAGTGATTTATGTGGCATTAGGTTTGGCTATCACGTTGATTTTCGGTGCCAGCGCATTAAACGCTTTATCTACCAATGCTATTTTCAACATTCTCTTCTTCCTGATGTTGGTGATTTTTGCCGCTTCATTCTTTGGAGCGTTTGAAATCAGACTACCCTCGAAATGGGGAAACGCAGTAGATAGCAAAGCGGAATCTACGACCGGATTACTAAGTATTTTCCTGATGGCTTTCACGCTTTCATTGGTATCTTTCTCTTGTACAGGTCCGATTATCGGATTTCTGCTGGTACAGGTATCTACCACAGGAAGTGTGGTTGCTCCGGCAATCGGTATGTTAGGATTTGCCATTGCTTTGGCATTGCCGTTTACACTTTTTGCCCTGTTCCCGTCTTGGCTGAAATCTATGCCGAAGTCCGGTGGATGGATGAATGTAATCAAAGTAACGCTGGGTTTCCTCGAATTGGCGTTTGCGCTTAAATTCTTGTCGGTAGCTGACTTGGCTTACGGTTGGAGACTGCTTGACCGCGAAACATTCCTGGCTCTGTGGATTGTAATCTTTGCTTTGCTTGGATTCTATCTGTTGGGTAAGATTAAATTTCCGCATGATGACGATGATAATAAGGTGGGAGTCACCCGCTTCTTTATGGCATTAATCTCTTTAGCGTTCGCTGTATATATGGTTCCTGGTTTGTGGGGAGCACCATTGAAGACCGTATCTGCTTTTGCTCCGCCTATGCAGACGCAAGACTTCAATTTGTATAAGAACGAGGTACATGCGAAATTTGATGATTATGACTTAGGTATGGAATATGCCCGTCTGAACGGAAAGCCCGTTATGCTCGACTTTACCGGATATGGTTGCGTAAACTGTCGTAAGATGGAAGCAGCGGTGTGGACTGATCCGAAAGTGAGTGATTTGATTAATAACGATTATGTACTGATTACTCTCTACGTGGATAATAAGACTCCGTTGACCGAGCCCGTAAAGATAATCGAGAACGGTACAGAACGTACTTTGCGTACTGTCGGCGATAAATGGAGTTATCTGCAACGTGTGAAATTCGGAGCCAACGCCCAGCCTTTCTATGTATTGTTGGACAATCAGGGTAAACCGTTGAATAAGTCGTATGCTTATAACGAAGATATTCCTAAGTATATCGAATTCTTGCAGACCGGATTGGAGAATTATAAGAAAGGGAAAAATTAAAATCTTCGATAAGGCACTGTCTTGAATGATAAATGAAATAAAAGCGGTCTCATCTTTTCGGTGAGATCGCTTTTATTTTTTTATTTCAGAAAAAATACATACGTTTGTAACATCATAACAATACCTTTGTGCCCAAAAATAAAGAAAATATGTACGCAACAGACACTCTTGTAAATGAACGGGAATTGGTTCTCCGTCTGATAGACGGAGATGAAGAGGCCTTTTGCGAACTTTATGCCGCTTACAAGAATCGTTTGCTCTACTTCGCCCTGAAGTTCGTCAAGTCGCGTGAATTTGCTGAAGATATTTTTCAGGATGCATTTACGGTAGTCTGGCAAACTCGTCGTTTCATCAATCCCGAAGCCTCTTTTTCTTCCTACCTTTATACCATCGTACGTAATCGTATTCTGAATCAGTTGCGCGACATGGCTAATGAAGATCAGCTGAAAGAACAGATTCTTTCTCAAGCGATTGATTCAACAAACGAGACCAATAACCATATTTTGCTCAATGATTTGAAAGAGATTGTTGCTCGTGCATTGGAACAATTGACACCCCGCCAACGGGAAGTGTTCAAAATGAGCCGTGAGTTACAGATGTCTCATAAAGAAATAGCCGAAGCGTTGGGTGTCTCTGTTCATACGGTGCAGGAACATATTTCTGTATCTCTGAAAGTGATTCGTTCTTATCTGACTAAATATTCAAGTACATCAGCTGATATACTTTTGATTCTATTTTGTTTAAACTTATAATAAATGTTAATCACACCCTAGTTCTTTCTTACTTTTGTGTATTACTTATACAAAGGGAAGGAAATTAATATCCTTATTTTGAATGTATGATGAAAGATACTAAAACAGAAAAAGATAAATTGCATCGTTACCTGGATGACCTTTATACCAGGGAAGAGGCTTCACAACTTTTGCAAAGCATAAAAGAGGCAGAAAACCAAGATTTATTGGATGAACTGGCAGCAGAGGTTTGGGAAGAATCCGGGAACTTGCAACCTGCTACTGATTTGGAACGGGAAAGGTATAAGAGAGAGGCGCGTCAGTTATTGAAACGTATTGAACACAAAAAACGTACTTGGTTCCGTCGGGCGTCTGTGGTGGCGGTTAGTACGGCGGCTGTCATAGCCATTATAATAGGGAGTGTCAACTTTTTCCGGTATATGAATGAACAGCAGGTCACGCTTGCCGAAGTCACCACTTCTTTTGGTGAAAAAAGGCAAGTGACTTTGCCGGATGGAACTCTTTTGGTATTGAATTCTTGTTCTCAAGTGCGTTATCCGGAACGTTTTGTGGGAGATAGCCGTGAAATAGAACTTGAAGGTGAGGGATATTTCCGTGTTGCCCGTAATGAGAAAATGCCATTTATTGTAAAGACGAAGCGGCTGGATGTTCGGGTATTGGGTACTCGTTTTGATGTCAAGTCCTATTCAACGGATGAGATTGTATCTGTGAGTGTGGAGAGTGGTAAAGTGCAGGTTGATTTACCGGAAGCAATGATGAGGCTGACTGCCAAAGAGCAAGTGCTTATCAATACGGTTTCCGGTGAATATAGTAAGAAAACAGAAGATAGGGGAGTGGCTGTCTGGATGAAAGGAGGTTTACGTTTCTACAGTACACCGATTCGGGATGTGGCAAAAGAACTGGAGCGTGTATATAATTGCCGGATTACTTTTGCTCCCGGTCAGGATTTCAACAACTTGATTACCGGTGAGCACGATAATAAGAGTCTGGAGGCCGTACTTAAATCCATCGAATTTATCAGTGGTGATATCAAATATAAGAAAGAAGGCATTAATGTCCTTCTTTATAAAGAATGAGATGAAGAAAAGATAATGTTTAACCTTTAAAAGAATAATAGATGAAAACAGCTCCTTCATGAACCTCCCCAAAATGATAGAAGCACTCCAAAGGAATGCCTCTATCCGCAATCCGGACGGATATTCATAAGCTTCGACCCAAATGAATAACGTATCGCGTATTGCTTGTTTTTAATAACTTTAGTCAATTACTAAAACGCACAAATTTATGAATAATCTTCTTATTTGTAAAGGGATAAGTAAAAATAGCTGTTCGTTTTTAGCTTTTTTACTATTCACCTTCATTTTAATTGTTCCGGCTGCTGCTCAAACACTGAAAGAGCATGATATAACGCTTCGCGTGCAAAATGAGCCGGTAGAAAGTGTTTTCAATAAAATCAGCAAACAGACTAATTTTAAATTTCTCTATGACCAGGAGACGGTGAACAAAGCTCCGAGAGTTTCTTTCGACATTAAAAATGCTTCATTAAAACAGATTCTGGGCGAGATAACCACCCAGGCCAAACTTTATTTCAATAGGACCGATCATACAATTGCTGTCAGCAAACAGCCACTTAAAAAGGAAGAAACAGCTCAACGTACACGCACTATCCAGGGAATTGTTGCAGATGATAAAGGAGAACCGGTGATTGGTGCCAGTGTTCAGATTAAAGGAGAAGGCAGTGGTACCATTACCGATATCGACGGACGTTATTCAATCATGAATGTACCGGAATCTGCCACACTGACTATTTCTTATATCGGCTATAAAACGGTGAATATCTCTGCAAAAGATAAGAATACGGCAAAAATCACGTTGGTGGAAGATAGTAAGATGATCGATGAAGTAGTCGTGGTAGGCTATGGCGTTCAGAGAAAAAGAGATGTTTCTACTTCTATTTCTTCCGTGAAAGCCGAACAAATAGCAGAAGTTTCCGCTTCCGATTTTCGTCAGGCGTTGGCGGGAAAAATGCCGGGAGTACAGGTTACGCAACCTAGTGGTGATCCGGAAGGAAGCGTAAGTATCCGTGTTCGTGGTATCAGCACAGTGAATGCAGGTAGCGATCCTCTCTATATTATCGATGGTGTACCGGTGGAACGTGGATTTGCCAATCTGAATAATAATGATGTTGAATCTGTAGAAGTTTTGAAAGATGCTTCTTCGGCAGCTATTTATGGTAGTCGTGGATCGAATGGTGTAATTATTATCACGACCAAACAGGGGCAGTCGGAGAAAATGAAAGTGCAGTATGATGGATATTATGGTATCCAGAGTGTTTCGAAGAAACTTTCAATGATGAATGCATATCAGTTTGCCGAATTTGCAAAAGATGGGCATGACAACGCCTATCTGGATGCCAATCCCGGTGGATCACCGGACGATCCGAATGGAATGCGTCCCAACTCATGGGAACGTATCCCCACCGAACTCTTTCCTTATCTGAATGGGGACAAAGGACTGACCGATACGGACTGGCAAGACGCTATATTCCGTACTGCTGCTACTACCAGCCACAATGTCTCTATTTCCGGCAGAGGAAAAACAGTCGGTTATTTTATTTCAGCCAACTATTATGATAAAGAAGGTATTATCATTAATTCCGATTTTAAGAAATATAGTATGCGTATGAATTTGGACGGGAAATATAAAAGGCTGAAATTCGGTCTGAATTTTTCTCCTTCTTATTCTACTTCCAACCGGGTAGATGCTTCCGGGTCTAACGGTATTGTGCAATCAGCCTTGATGATGCCTCCGGTATGGCCGGTGTATAATGCGGATGGAAGTTATAACTATCAGGGAAACGGATATTGGAGAATTGGAAATGACTATCAGCACAATGCCGTATTAAACCCGGTAGCCATGGCAAACCTCCAATCGGATGTTGTAGACCGTATGGCTATTGTGGGAAAAGTCTTTGCGGAATTGGAGTTATATAAAGGGCTTACCTATAACATTTCTTTTGGTGGTGATTATTACGGTTCGCATAACGATCAATACCGTTCATCGGAACTTCCGTTATTGGGACAGAAATATTATGATGTGAAGTCGAATCCTACTGCATACAGTTCATCCGGTTTTTACTTCAACTGGTTGGTTGAGAATAAAATCAATTATAATACGACCATCAAGGATGCTCATTCTATCAATGTCGTTTTAGTACAATCGGCTCAAAAAGAAACATATAAAGGTGATAATGTGACGGCTACCGATTTCCCGAATGACTATATACAAACAATTTCCGGAGGTACGGTGACGAAAGGTGCATCTGATAAAACACAGTGGACAATTGCTTCTTATCTGGCACGTGTACAGTATAGCTATAAAGGTAAGTATATGGCTTCAGCAGCCATTCGTGCAGACGGTTCTTCCCGTTTCGGAAAAAACAACCGTTGGGGATATTTCCCTTCTGCTTCTTTTGCATGGAGAATAAGTGGAGAAGACTTTTTCACGAAAGCAAAATTCCTATCATTTGTTGATGACTTGAAACTTAGAGCCAGTTATGGAGTTACTGGTAATTTTCAGATTGGTAATTATGACCACCTGTCTCTGATGGCTTCCGATAACTATATACTCGGTACAGGCAATGGGCAGTTGGTGAATGGATATAAACCTAGTACCATAAAGAATGAGGATTTGAGTTGGGAAAAGAATGCGATGGTGAATGTGGGTCTTGATTTACAAATGTTCAAGGGATTGCTGGGACTGACTGTGGATTATTACAATACCAACACTTCTAATATGTTGTTGAACGTACCTGTTCCTCATCTGACCGGATATAGCACTGCATTGATGAATATCGGTAAAGTAAACAACAGGGGATGGGAAATAGCATTGACCTCGCAGAAGAATATAACGAAAGATTTCGGTTATTCATTCAATGCCAATTATGCTACGAATACAAACGAAGTAAAAGCGCTCGGTCCGGGTAATGCTCCTATCATATCTACCGGTAGCGTAGATCATGCGTATTACATAACGAAAGTTGGTGAACCTATCGGCTGTTATTATCTGTTGGTGCAGGATGGTATTTTCTCCAATGAAGAAGAATTGAAGAAATATCCTCATTTCAGCAATACCAAGCCCGGAGATTTCCGGTTTGTGGATGTAGATGGAGACGGCGTGATGGACTTGGATAAAGACCGTACGATAGTAGGTAACTATATGCCTGATTTCACCTATGGATTCGGGGGAAAAGTGTGGTTTAAGGGATTTGATCTTGATTTTAATTTCCAGGGAGTGTATGGTAATGAAATTTTGAACTTGAATCGCCGTTACATTGATAATCTGGAAGGTAATACCAATGGCACTACCATCGCCTTGAATCGTTGGAAGAGTCCGGAAGATCCGGGAAACGGTCAGGTGAATCGTGCCAATCGTAAATCAAAAGGTTATAATGGACGTACGTCAACCTGGCATTTGGAAGATGGTTCTTATCTGCGGTTGCAGAATGTGACACTGGGATATACTCTGCCGAAGAATCTGACCCAGCGCTTTTTTGTAGAAAAGTTGAGAGTATACGTTTCCGGACAAAATCTCTGGACTTCAACTAATTATAGCGGATACAATCCGGAAGTGAATGCCCGGCCGTCTAATTCTCTTTCACCGGGTGAAGACTATGGTACTTATCCATTGGCTAAAACATTCTTATTCGGATTGAATATAACTCTTTAATCATCCTTTAAAATACACGTTGTATGAAAAAATATAAACTAATACTATTCTTGTCAACTGCTTTTCTATCAGTTGCCTGTACAGATAGTTTCTTCGATTTGGAACCAAGTAGCAGTGTGCCTACCGATAAGGTATATAAGACAGCAGACGATTTTAATGTAGCTGTGATGGGATGTTACTCTAAATTGCAGACACAGGTTTCCTATTTTACGGAGTGTTGCGAATATCGGAGTGATAATTTGACATTGAGCGCACCTACTGCCGGAACGCAGGACCGTTATGATATCGATCAGTTTGCAGATAAAGCTTCTAATGGAATCCTGGAAAATGCTTGGGCGAATTTTAGTAATGGAGTCTATCGTTGTAATCTTATATTAGATAGGATTGATGAAGCCAACTTTGACGCTACTCTGAAAAAACAATATAAAGGAGAAGCCCTTTTCATTCGTGCACTTACCTATTTTAATATGTACCGTCTGTGGGGAGGAATACCGATGACTAATAAGGTGGTAACAGTGGCCGAGGCTCTGAAAATCGGACGTAGTTCAGACCAGCAGGTTTATGATTTCCTTGTCGGTGATTTGAATCAGGTTATTAATGAAAGTATGTTGCCGTCTTCTTATACAAGTACCGATATGGGACGAGTGACTTCCGGTGCTGCAATGGCACTGCTCGGCAAGATTTACCTCACTTTCCATAAATGGACGGAAGCTCGAAATGTGTTATCTCAATTGATAGGTAAGTATTCTTTGATGACTACTCCGGAGCGGGTTTTTGATGTAAATAATAAAATGAATGATGAGATCATTTTTGCTGTTCGCTTTAATAAGGATGTGGAAGGAGAAGGGCATGGATACTGGTTCTCTATTATTAACCTGACCGACGATACCAATCAGACAAAGGCACTGAAAGAATGTTATAAAGACGGGGATAAGCGGAAAGATTTGATTACTTATGTAAAGGTGGAAGATAAGGTTTGTGTCATGAATAAATTTAAAGATGTCAAGAGCGCGACTTATAACACTGTTGGTAATGACCAGATTATTCTCCGTTATGCCGATGTATTGTTGATGTATGCGGAAGCTTTGAATGAAATTAGCTATAGTAATTTGCAGAATTCAGAAGCCTTGGTTGCTTTGAATGCTGTACATACCCGTGCCGGATTGTCTCCGATTTTGATTACAGAGTTACCCGATCAGGATAGTTTCCGTAATGCGATTATGCTGGAACGTCAACAGGAATTTCCTTATGAGGGACAGCGTTGGTTCGATTTGGTACGTATGGGAGGTGCTAAGGAAGCCATGAAAGCGGAAGGACATATTATTCAGGATTACCAATTCCTGTATCCTATTCCCAAAACGGAATTGGAAAGAATAAACAACACAGAATTGTTGTGGCAGAATACGGGATATTAATAGGGTTAAACTAAAAGAATTCAGACAATGAAAAAAATAATATATAGCTTGTTGTTTATTCTCACAGTAGTTTTTACTGCTTGTGAAGAAGAGCTGCCAAAAGCGAATTTCGATTTATATGAACTGAAGTCACTTACGGCAACAGCCGGAGATATGAATGTGACTCTTGCTTGGGAGGCATACGAAAATGCCCGGCCTAATGAATATTTGATTCTTTGGACTTCCGGATCGTCAGACGCGGAAGGAGGTGAGATGACTGTGGATGCGAAAACAATGACTGCCACAATCAATAATCTAGTGAATGACGTTGCTTACACTTTTTCTGTACAGCCTCGTTATACAGGAGGATTGGCTAGTAAAACTACCGCTGCCTGTACGCCGAAGAATGCGAGATACCCGATTTCTGATCTGACGGCAGCAGCCGGCAATGAAAGAGTGCGTTTAAGATGGACAAAACCTGCCAGTGAACGTTTTACCCGTTATCAGGTTACTGTTAATCCGGGCAATCAGATTATCAATCTGGATGATACTTCATTGGAAGAATACATTGTTGACGGGTTGACTAACGATCAGGAATATACGTTCAACGTAGTTTGTGTTTATCCTACGGGCAATTCTATTCCAGTGGAGACTTCAGCTACTCCGGGATTGATCTATCCTATTCTTGCCAATACGGAACTGGTCGTGTGGGAACCTTGCGCCTTTGCTTATAACGATATGTATTTTATGGCAGGTGAAGTGAAATCGGTAAGCTGGGATTTTGGTGATGGTACGACATCAGGAGAAAACAATCCTGTACATGCATTTGCTACTACCGGAACTTATACAGTAGCTGTCACGGTGACTTATGTAAATAACACAACCGAGTCGGGTAGTCTGGCTGTTACAGTCGGCAATTATAAATGGAATTCTGTCGATTTGAACTTTGGCGGACTTACCGGATATGTAAAGACTTCCAATCCGGTGTTCTCTCCGGATGGAAAAACAATGTACATCCCAACATCTACTCCTGCAGGGCATTTATTTGCTATTGATGTAGTGAGCGGTGAATTCAAATGGGTGTTTGCTATCAGTCAGATAACGTATGGTGGAGGTGCGTTAGTGGCTTCTGATGGTACCATATATCAGTGTGTAAGAAATGCTACTATTAATAATGTATATGCTATAAATCCAAATGGAACCCAAAAGTGGGCGGTTAAATTGGATGCTGCGGTAGGTGCTTTTCCTGCATTGTCTGTCGATGGTGTTCTTTACTGTCTTACTAATAAGAGTACGTTGTATGCCCTCGATGCATCCAGTGGCGTTATAAAATGGCAACAATCCCTTGACGGAGCAACAGGTAGTGCGGTAGCTATTGATAAAGCCGGAAATGTTTATGCGGGTACAAGTGCTGCTATTTATGCTTTTAAACCGAATAAGGATCAGATATGGAAATTGGAAGAAGTAAATGTGACAGAACAGGCTACGTTTGCTTTGAAAGATCAGATGCTTTATGCGACGTTGAAAGGAGGCGGACTTGTTGCTGTCGATATGACAAACGGGACAAAGAAATGGACGTATCCGACTACGAAAGGAGATGCCTATTTCCCGATTGTAGATAAAAATGGTAATATCTACTTTACGGAGAAAGGATCGCAGACAGTTCATGCAGTAAATGCCAACGGGGCTAAAATCTGGGAGAAAAAAGTAGGCAACAATTTGAATTACAGTGGAGGTGCCTTGAGCACGGATGGTATTCTTTATATAGGTACTCAATCAGGAAACAAAGTATTGGGACTTGATATTACTAATGGAAACATTGTTTTTGAAGAAACTGTAGGACAACAAGTCATGGCAGCTGTTACTATTGGTCCGGACAAACGGCTTTATTGCGGAACGATCGGATCTGGTAATATAGGTGCTGTCAAAGCATTTGATATCAATAAGACTTTGGAGACAGACTCCTGGAGTATTCGTGGTGGTGATATTCAAGGTACAAACCGTCAAAAGTAAGTGATAATGAGAATCTCGGTTTTTATTGTATTTATGACGATGACAATGGGAGTATATGCACAGAAATATAAAGTAGGTACTACTACGGCTTTGTGGAAAGTACCTGCTTCCACAGACTTTTCTCAAGCTCGGTCTGTGGGGATAGAGTATGTGGAAGTTGCATTTAACCAGTGCTATAGAGGCGTTCCGGCAAATGAGGTCATTCCTCGTGTTCGGGATATGAAAGCAAAAATTGATAGTGCCGGTATCAAAGTCTGGTCTATACATCTTCCTTTTTCCCGCACGCTGGATATATCGGTTCTCGATGAAAAGAAAAGGAAAGAAAATGTAGATTTTATGGCGGAGATGATTGAACAGTGTGCTCAATTTCAACCGAAATGTTTAGTTCTGCATCCAAGTTCCGAACCGATTGACGACAGTATTCGAGCACAAAGAATAGCCAATGCTTCCAGGTCTATCGCTTATCTGAAGAAGTATGCGGATCAGATAGGAGCACAGTTATGTATAGAGAATCTGCCGCGGACTTGTTTGGGAAATACTCCTGAAGAACTTTGGGAGATTATCAAAGATATTCCCGGTGTGAAGGTTTGTTTTGATACCAATCATTATACAAAAGGAACGACGGAACATTTTGTAGAAACCATTGGTGAACGTATTGGCACCATACATGCTTCGGATTTTGATTTTGTCAACGAGTGCCACTGGCTTCCTACGCAAGGCGATATTAAGTGGGGAAAGTTAATGCACGCACTCGAAGGAGTCGGTTATGAAGGAGTTTTCATGTATGAAGCGACTAAAGATCATGAAAGCCATGATACACGTCCAACACCGGAACGGGTCGTTGAGACTTTCAATAAAATAATTAATGATTATAAAACACTGAAATAAGATGGATATAATAAGAAAAATTCAATATTTACTGTTTTGCCTTTTGGCAATAGGCTTTGTTGCTTGCGATGATGATGACAACAACAGTACCGAAACAGGTCATGAAGGAATCCTTACTCAATTGGCAGAGGAAGTGGATGCCACAGCACAACAGTTGTGGAGTTCTTCTCCTTTGATTGTCAATGCCGGACGTACTGCTACTTTGACCAAAATTCAGGGGTATGCGGATAAATGTAAAGATGATTATTTCATCAGTTATCTGAATGGTTTCGACCAGGCAAGTACAAGTATGGAAAAGTGTGATCCTATTATCTATTTTTATCGGAGCGCATTTGACCGCGTGATGGATGGAGTTAAAAATTCAAAAGTGGAAAATGGTACAGCAGAGATTTGGTTGCTCTATAATATGGGATATGTGGTCAAGACTCCGTCAGGATGTTTTGCTATCGATATTTCTCATCGTTGGGCAAAAGAACTGGCACCTTATATTGATTTTCTCTGCGTCACTCATAAGCATTCCGATCATTATAACAATGATCTTATTCAGGCTATGTTTGATTTAGGCAAACCGGTATTGTCTAACTACCTGAAAGATACGACATATCCTTATACCGCAAAAGGAGATAAAGATTATGAAATAGGAAAATTCAAAATTAAAACCTGTATCACCGATCACAACAATTCCGGGTTATCTAATTTTGTGACTGTATTTTCGATTGATTGTGGTGAAGATACCGATAACTTCGTCTTTATGCATGTAGGAGACTCCAACTATAAACCGGAACAATATACGAATCTGGCTTCTCATGTGAATGTATTGATACCACGTTACGCTCCCAATGCACTGATTGAAAATAATATTCTGGGCTCGGGTGCAGGGCAGGTAGAACCGGATTATGTCTTGTTATCGCATATTCTGGAGCTTGCTCATGCCGGTGTTGACGAATCGAGATGGTCATTGGAACTGGCACTCGAACGGGCTTCGAAGATTAATTGTGAACATACCTATGTACCAATGTGGGGAGAAAAAATGGTCTGGCAAAACAATAAACTGAATTAAAATTCTTAATGTTTGAACTTATGAAACGGATATGTAACTTCATACTTCTTCTATGTTTGGTACAACTGGCTGTTGCCCAAAATAGAATAACTGAAATCAAAGAAAACCTGTTAGGAAATCATCCTGATAAAATACTGGTTGTATCACATCGGGCTGATTGGCGTAATGCTCCGGAAAACTCATTGCAAGGTATACAAAATTGCATTGATATGGGAGTCGATATGGTAGAGATCGATTTGAAAAGAACCAAAGACGGACATTTGGTAGTGATGCACGATAAAACAATCAATCGCACCATGAACGGAAAAGGGCTGGTAGAAGATTATACATTAGCGGAATTGAAAGCAATGCGTCTTAAAAATGGGGTCGCTTGTAAAACAAGACATCAGATTCCTACATTGGAGGAAGTCATGTTGCTCTGCAAAGGTAAGATAATGGTAAATATTGATAAGGGCTATGATTATTTTCAGGAGGCTTATGCCGTACTTGAGAAGACTGGAACAGTTGACCAGTGTGTTATCAAAGCCGGGCTTCCTTACGAACAAGTGAAAGCTGAAAACGGTGCTGTGTTGGATAAAGTAATTTTTATGCCTATTGTACAGTTGCACAAAGAAGGAGCCGAAGCTATTATTGACAGTTATCAGACTCACATGAAGCCTGTTGCTTATGAATTAGTATTCGATAATGATAATCCAGAGGTCCTTAACCTGATAAAGAAAGTGAGTGATACAGGTTCTAACTTGTTCATCAATTCTCTTTGGCCCGAATTATGTGGCGGTCACGATGATGACCGTGCGGTGGAACTCCATCAACCGGAAGAAAGCTGGGGATGGATCATTAATCAGGGAGCGAAATTAATTCAAACCGATCGCCCTGCTCTGTTACTGGAGTATCTGCGTAAAAAGAAACTTCACGACTAACCGTATTTCTTCATGTTGAAACAGCTTATAAATTTTTACAAGGTCTCTTCACCGGGACCTTGTAACGGGGAGGCTTTGTCCTCTTCCGATGAACGTCGTCTGAAGTATCTGAAATGGTCTACTTTCCTTTCGGCAACCTTTGGCTACGGTATGTATTACGTTTGCCGCCTTAGCCTGAATGTCGTAAAGAAGCCCATCGTAGAGGAAGGAATCTTCTCTGAAACGGAACTGGGAATAATCGGCTCCGTATTATTCTTCACTTACGCCCTCGGAAAGTTCACGAATGGTTTCCTTGCCGACCGTAGCAATATCAATCGCTTCATGACTACTGGTTTATTGGTTACGGCATTAGTGAACTTATGTCTCGGCTTTACCAATTCTTTTATTCTGTTTGCTGTCCTTTGGGGGATTAGCGGATGGTTTCAGTCTATGGGGGCCGCCTCTTGCGTGGTTGGCCTTTCCCGTTGGTTCACGGACAAAGAACGAGGTTCTTATTATGGATTTTGGTCTGCTAGCCATAACATCGGTGAGGCGTTGACCTTTTTGATTATTGCGTCTATTGTCAGTGTCTTGGGTTGGCGATACGGCTTCTTCGGAGCCGGTATTGTCGGTTTGCTTGGAGCTTTGATCGTGTGGAAGTTCTTTCATGACACTCCCGAGAGTCAGGGTTTCCCTCCAGTGAATGTTCCCAAACAGAAAAAAGAGATGAGTGCAACAGAAACGGCGGATTTCAATAAAGCACAGCGTCAGGTGTTGATGATGCCTGCCATTTGGATTCTTGCCCTTTCGAGTGCTTTTATGTATATCAGTCGTTATGCGATAAACAGCTGGGGCGTCTTTTACTTGGAAGCTCAAAAAGGGTATTCTACCCTGGATGCCAGTTTTATCATTTCTATCTGTCCGGTTTGTGGTATCATCGGTACGATGTTTTCCGGAGTGATTTCGGATAAATTGTTTGGTGGTCGTCGCAATGTTCCTGCCTTAATCTTCGGATTGATGAATGTATTTGCACTTTGCCTTTTCCTGTTGGTTCCGGGCGTACATTTTTGGATAGATGTATTGGCTATGATTCTTTTTGGTTTAGGAATTGGAGTACTAATTTGCTTTTTGGGTGGTTTGATGGCTGTCGATATTGCTCCTCGCAATGCATCGGGAGCTGCATTGGGAGTTGTCGGCATTGCCAGTTATATTGGTGCCGGATTGCAGGATGTGATGAGTGGTATACTGATAGAAGGGCAAAAAACGGTTCAGAGCGGAGTTGATGTTTATGACTTCACCTATATTAATTGGTTTTGGATAGGGGCGGCTTTATTGTCAGTTTTTTGTGCATTGTTAGTTTGGAATGCGAAGCCAAAATAATAGTTTGAATATTAGTGTTTTACTTAGATACTTTTTTCCTTTTAAACCAACGGGTCGTTTCTTTTAAAGGAACGACCCGTTTCTCACCGAGAAACAAAGTGTTCCTTTTAATGCAACATTAGCAGTCTTTTCAGTATTATTTCAGTATCATGCTTTTCCTTTGCCGGAGATAATTTATTATCTTTGCAACTTTAACCCGATAATCAATGAGTAGAATAATATTAAATACTAAGATTTGGCTGTTTGTGTTGTTGTTTGGAATGTCGTTTCCCGCATGGGCACAAAGTGATGATTTCAATACATGGACTAAATTTAAGGTAAATTATAAGATAGATTCTCGTTTCTCGGTTTCAGGCGATTTGGAATTACGTATGAAGGATGATGTAAGTCGATTAGATCGTTGGGGACTGACAGTTGGTGGAAGTTATCGCCCTTGTTCTTTTTTGAATCTGGGAGTGGGATATGAGACCCATCTTCGGAATTTGGGTGATTCAGACTGGAAGTTGAGACATCGCTATCATATATCTGCCACTGCCAACTTTCGTTATCAATGGTTGAAAGTGTCTTTGCGGGAGAGGTTTCAGCAGACTTTTGACCGTGGTGATTCTGAAACTCGTCTACGTTCTCGTTTGAAGTTATCCTATGCTCCTACAAAAGGAATCGTTTCTCCTTATTTTTCTGTTGAAATTTATCAAAGTCTGGATGATACCTCTTTTTGGAGAGCAGACCGTATGCGCTATCGTCCCGGAGTGGAGATTGCTTTAGCCAAACGTTGGTCATTGGATGCATTTTATTGTTATCAATATGCATCTTCGCAAGGCAGACACATTGCCGGAATAGAAGTGGGGTATTCTTTTTGAAATAAATGACGGATAGTAAATAATAACCAATGCTAATATAATAATGTGGAGTTCAGAATGTCTTGTTTTTGCATGTGTTATTTAAATGGCTGATTACGTGCTTTTTATATAAAAGATTAATCTTTTTAAAGGAAAATATTTCTTTTCTTAACTATAATCTGTACTTTCGCTTCCACATTTCAAACTGTAATGTGGGAATTTAAGATTCTACAGTTGCAACAGACGTGTTGTATGGTTTTTCATAACCGAAAGTGAATACTTCCTCTTATGGCATTCTTTCTGCTCAATCAAGAATTTCTTTTTTTGAACTAATAGAAAAACAAAATGAAAACATGCCATAACCTATTTGTGGGAGTAGGTTTTTTTATCCTTTGTTGTACTATGTTTACTGCTTGTGTAAACCATATTTCGGAGGAAGAAGGGGAAATCATTAATAATGGAGATATTCCGTTGAAGTTTGTAGCTGATATTCATGAGATCATGAATACTCGTGTAGTAAACAATAGTTTTGGAGAAAAAGATGAAGTGGGATTATTTGCACTTGCAGGAACTACTACAATGCAAGAAGAACGTTATGCAGATAATCTTCATTTTGTGCGTTCATCTACTGGTGAGTTTGTATCTGATGAGTCGGTTTACTATCCGGATGATGGAGTTACATTGAATTTAATCAGTTATTATCCATATCAGAAGGGCGGGGTAGTAATGGGTGAAAGTTCCATGCAAGTGACCGTTGCAACAACTCAAGATAAACTGGATGATTATTCTCATTCTGATTTTCTAGTTGCTTCCAAAAAGGAAGTATTAGCCAGTAAAGATGCAGTTGCTTTGACTTACAATCACCAGTTTTTTCGTATGAAAATAGTCCTTGTCCCCGGAGAGGGAGAGAATATAGAAAATATGTTGTCTGTTGAACCTACACTTTCTGTGAGCGGATTTTATACTAAAACTATTTATGATTTTCAGAAGAAAACATTCTCTGCCTATTCTGAAGAGAAAGATATTACTCCTGCAGGAGAATGGGAAATAAAAGACGGTCGACTGGTAGGAAAAGAGCTTATTTTGATTCCCCAAGAGGCGACTGTTGGGTATCAATACATAACATTGGAAGCTGCCGGCAAACTATATACCAGTTTATTACCATCCACTTTACAATTGGAAAGTGGAAAACAGAGAGAGTTGGAAATAACGTTTGTATCGGCCGAAGATATATTAATGAGTAAAGTGAACGGAGAAATCGGAGATTGGGATGGGACAGAAGTGGATCATACCGAATCGGGTATTTTGCATAAATACATAGATGTATCGAAGCTGACTTTTGAAAAATCGAATGTGTACAAAGTGATACATTCGGGAAAACAAGTAGCCGAAATATGTAAAGAGTATCTTGTTACTCCGGATTTTTCTTCTCAAGCGATTGTTGCCTATCCGATGAAAGAAGACGGTAGCGTTAATTTATCTCAAGGGATTGTAGCACAGTTATTAGGAAAATCAGGAAAAGTGAATGGTGGAAGTGTATCATGGAATATGGAAGATCATTCATTAACCTATGTGGATGGCACCTTATTGGCTCGTCATAATGTTTATGTGCTGGCAGACGGAACAATCTCCTTATCAGTAACACTGGCAGATGATGTGTTACCTGTTTTGGCACAGGAAGATATTGTTCGTGATGTTCGTGGAGGAGTCATCCATAATTATCCGTTAGTGAAGATCGGAACTCAATACTGGATGAGGAGTAATTTGGAGACATCTTTATATGTAAACGGTGATGCGCTCCCTAAATTGAATCAGGTAACAGCAAATATAGCTGGATATTTGCAATCTACTACAGAGCATTATTTTTATACCGCTAATGTTGCGCTTTCCGGTAGGATCTTGCCAACTCACTGGAGTATACCGAATTGGGAAGACTGGAATATTTTAAAAGACTACTTGAAGGGGGAAGCTTCTTTGTTGAAGTCAGGGACCTGGTTGTCCCTGAAGACGGAAGAACAAGTGCAACCTGCAACTAATTTATCCGGTTTTAATGGTATTCCTGTAGGAATGTATGTAGGGGCTTTCCAAGCAGATTATGAGAACAAACATTTGGCATATTGGACATTGGACAATACAAATGCCACCATCGATACTAAGGTTTTCTACATGAAAAGTGATACGAATATCATAGAAGAATCTAATGCGGGTATTGATACGAAAGCTTTCGCTATTCGTTGTATTAGAAAGTAAATCAGTGAAAATTGCATCTCCTTTTCATAAATTGCTTATATTTGGGAAGTAAAACTAACTAAAAGAGAGAACTATGAAGAAGATAATAAATCCCTGGAAGGGTTTGGAAGGGTACAATTGTTTCGGTTGTGCTCCTAATAATGAAGCTGGAGTAAAAATGGAATTTTATGAGGATGGTGACGAAGTAGTGAGCATTTGGAAGCCACGTCCCGAGTATCAAGGCTGGATTGACACTTTGCATGGCGGTATTCAAGCAGTTTTGATGGATGAAATCTGTGCGTGGGTGGTGCTTCGTAAACTACAAACGACTGGAGTGACTTCGAAGATGGAAACCCGTTACCGAAAATCTGTTGATACCAAAGATTCTCATATAGTATTGCGCGCCTCTATTAAAGAAGTGAAGCGGAACATTGTCATTGTTGAAGCAAAATTATATAATGAGGATGGAGAAGTATGCACAGAATCGGTTTGTACCTACTTTACTTTCTCGAAAGAAAAGTCGAAAGACGAAATGCATTTTACGAAATGTGATGTAGAGCCGGAAGAGATATTGCCTTTAATTTGAAATAAAAACTCAAGTTTTTGTGATAAATGTTTGGTGGTTTCAAACAAATGCTTTACTTTTGTCGAAGTTAATAAAAGAAATATGAAATATACAACTACACATCATCATCATCATTTTCCTAACGAATAATCGGTGGGCGTGGATGATATTGTGTATAACTATATAAACGATAACTAAGGCTTGCCGAATACGGTAAGCCTTTTTTTATTTCTCAACGCATATTATAATTAAAAATTAAATAAAGTCATGTTAAGAATCGCAGTACAAGCCAAAGGACGTCTCTTCGAAGAGACAATGGCACTTTTAGGAGAGTCGGATATTAAGTTGAGCACTACAAAACGTACCTTATTGGTGCAGTCTTCCAATTTCCCTATTGAAGTTCTATTTCTTCGTGATGATGATATCCCGCAGACAGTGGCTACCGGTGTGGCAGACTTGGGAATTGTTGGCGAAAATGAATTTATGGAAAAGGAAGAAGATGCGGAAATCATCAAACGTTTGGGATTCAGTAAGTGTCGCCTTTCATTGGCTATGCCGAAAGATATTGAATATCCCGGTTTGTCATGGTTTAACGGTAAGAAGATCGCTACTTCTTATCCGGTTATTCTTCGCAACTTCCTGAAGAAAAATGGTGTAAATGCTGAAATTCACGTGATTACCGGTTCTGTAGAAGTGTCTCCGGGAATTGGATTGGCTGATGCTATTTTTGATATTGTAAGCTCCGGTTCTACGTTGGTAAGTAACCGTTTGAAAGAAGTGGAAGTCGTAATGAAGTCGGAAGCATTGCTGATTGGCAACAAGAATATGAGCGACGAGAAAAAAGAAGTGCTCGAAGAACTGCTGTTCCGCATGAATGCAGTAAAAACAGCCGAAGATAAAAAATATGTATTGATGAATGCTCCGAAAGATAAACTGGAAGAAATCATTGCTGTATTGCCGGGTATGAAGAGTCCTACGGTGATGCCGTTAGCACAGGAAGGCTGGTGCTCTGTCCATACAGTACTTGATGAAAAACGTTTTTGGGAAATCATTGGAAAACTGAAAGGACTGGGAGCAGAAGGCATTTTAGTACTGCCAATTGAAAAGATGATTGTATAAATATATAGGCATCTAATAAAATAGTAACCATGAGATTGATTAAATATCCCTCAAAAGAACAGTGGACGGAACTTTTGAAACGTCCGGCACTGAATACGGAAAATTTGTTCGACACTGTTCGCTCTATTATAAATAAGGTAAGAGCAGAAGGTGACAAAGCCGTCTTGAAATATGAAGCTACTTTTGATAAAGTCACCTTGTCTGCGCTTGCTGTGACTCCTGAAGAGATACAGGTTGCCGGAACATTGGTAAGCGATGAACTGAAAGCAGCCATCTCCCTGGCAAAACAAAATATTGAAACCTTTCATGCTTCCCAACGTTTTATCGGAAAGAAGGTAGAAACAATGAACGGTGTGACTTGCTGGCAAAAATCGGTAGGAATCGAAAAAGTGGGATTGTATATTCCGGGTGGAACAGCACCACTTTTCTCAACTGTATTGATGTTGGCTGTTCCGGCTAAAATTGCAGGATGCAAGGAAATCGTACTTTGCACGCCTCCCGATAAGAATGGAAATATTCATCCGGCTATTCTTTTTGCTGCGCAACTGGCAGGTGTCAGTAAAATATTCAAGGCTGGTGGTGTGCAGGCTATTGCCGCTATGGCCTATGGAACGGAGAGTGTACCTAAAGTATATAAGATATTTGGTCCAGGTAATCAATATGTGACAGCTGCCAAACAGTTGGTAAGCCTGCGTGATGTAGCTATTGATATGCCTGCCGGTCCTTCTGAAGTCGAAGTTCTGGCTGATGCATCTGCCAACCCGGTTTTTGTAGCAGCAGATCTTTTGTCACAGGCAGAACACGGAATAGATAGTCAGGCTATATTGATTACCACTTCCGAGAAGCTTCAAACAGAAGTAATGGCGGAAGTAGAACGTCAATTAGCCGAATTGCCCCGTCGTGAAATTGCTGCAAAATCATTAGAGAATAGTAAACTGATTTTAGTAAAGGATTTGGATGAAGCATTGGAACTGACTAACGCATACGCGCCGGAACACTTAATAATAGAAACGGAAAACTACATGGAAGTAGCAGAGCGTGTAACAAA
Source organism: Bacteroides sp. D22 (assembly GCF_000163675.1). NCBI lineage: Bacteria > Pseudomonadati > Bacteroidota > Bacteroidia > Bacteroidales > Bacteroidaceae > Bacteroides > Bacteroides sp. D22. The sequence goes on from NZ_GG774821.1 coordinate 26,047, forward strand.
TGCCGGTTCTGTTTTTCTTGGATCGTTAACTCCCGAAAGTGCCGGTGACTATGCTTCCGGAACAAATCATACCTTGCCTACCAACGGTTATGCCAAAGCATATAGCGGCGTCAGTCTGGATAGTTTTATCCGCAAGATTACGTTTCAGGAAATTCTCCCGGAAGGAATAAAGGCTATTGGTCCTGCTATTGAGGAGATGGCGGCTAACGAACATTTGGATGCGCATAAAAATGCGGTCACAGTTCGTCTCAAAGCAATTCAAAATTCATAATTTAAAATTTAAAGAAGTGAAAACATTACAAGAATTAACCCGGCCGAATATCTGGAAATTAAAGCCTTACTCTTCGGCACGTGATGAATATAAAGGAGTCACCGCTTCTGTTTTCCTGGATGCAAACGAAAATCCGTACAATACGCCTCACAACCGTTATCCGGACCCTATGCAGTGTGAACTGAAAACATTGTTGTCGAAAATTAAGAAAGTATCTCCCGAACATATTTTTCTCGGAAACGGCAGTGATGAAGCCATCGACTTGGTCTTTCGTGCTTTCTGTGAACCGGGTAAAGATAATGTAGTAGCTATTGATCCTACCTATGGAATGTATCAGGTCTGTGCCGATGTAAACGATGTGGAATATCGGAAAGTATTGTTGGATGATGACTTCCAATTCTCTGCTGACAAATTGCTGGCAGTTACCGACGAGCATACCAAACTGATTTTCCTTTGTTCGCCTAATAATCCGACGGGAAATGATCTGCTTCGTTCCGAAATAGAAAAGATTCTTTGTCAGTTTGAAGGATTGGTAATGTTGGATGAGGCTTACAATGATTTTTCTAAAGCTCCGTCTTTCCTCGAAGAGTTGGATAAATATCCCAATCTCGTCGTATTCCAGACATTCTCCAAAGCCTGGGGATGTGCTGCTATCCGTTTGGGAATGGCTTTTGCTTCCAAAGAGATTATTGATATTCTTAGTAAAATCAAATATCCCTATAATGTCAACCAGTTGACTCAACAGCAAGCCATCGCCATGTTGCATAAACATTATGAGATAGAACGTTGGGTGAAAACTCTGAAGGAAGAACGTGACTATTTGGAAGCGGAATTTGAAAAGCTTCCATGTACCATTAAACTGTTCCCGTCTGATGCGAATTTCTTTTTGGCAAAAGTGACGGATGCCGTGAAAATCTACAATTATTTGGTAGGTGAAGGAATTATTGTGCGTAATCGCCATAACATTTCGCTTTGCTGCAACTGTTTGCGTGTGACTGTCGGTACCCGTGTAGAGAATAATACACTATTAGCCACCCTTAAAAAATACCCGGGATAATTTATGAAGAAGAAAGTATTATTTATAGATAGAGATGGTACGTTGGTGATCGAACCTCCCGTAGATTACCAACTCGACTCATTGGAGAAGCTGGAATTCTATCCGAAAGTATTCCGTAATTTAGGTTTTATCCGCAGCAAACTCTATTTTGAATTTGTGATGGTCACCAATCAGGATGGATTGGGTACATCTTCCTTCCCGGAAGAAACGTTTTGGCCTGCCCATAATCTGATGCTTAAAACATTAGAAGGAGAGGGGATTACTTTTGATGAGATTCTAATAGACCGTAGTTTCCCGGAAGATAATGCGCCCACCCGTAAACCACGTACCGGAATGCTGACGAAGTATCTAAATAATCCGGAATACGATCTTGCCGGAAGTTTTGTGATAGGCGACCGTCCTACGGATGTGGAACTTGCCCAGAATTTGGGTTGTCGGGCAATCTATCTGCAAAATTCACCTGAAACCCTGAAAGAAAAAGGATTGGAAGAAGTCTGCGCCCTTGCAACGACCGACTGGGATCAGATAGCCGAATTCCTTTTTGCCGGAGAACGGAAAGCGGAAGTACGTCGTACAACAAAAGAAACAGATATTGATGTGACTTTGAACTTGGATGGAAACGGCGCTTGTGACATCTCTACCGGTCTTGGCTTTTTCGACCACATGCTCGAGCAGATTGGAAAACACTCCGGTATGGACTTGACGATCCGTGTAAAAGGAGATCTGGAGGTAGACGAACATCATACGATCGAAGATACCGCTATTGCATTAGGAGAATGTATTTACCAGGCTTTAGGTAGTAAGCGTGGAATTGAACGTTATGGCTATGCTTTACCGATGGATGATTGTCTTTGTCAGGTTTGTCTGGACTTTGGTGGTCGTCCCTGGCTGGTTTGGGATGCCGAATTCAAGCGTGAGAAGATAGGGGAGATGCCGACGGAAATGTTCCTTCATTTCTTTAAGTCACTAAGTGATGCGGCAAAAATGAATCTGAACATTAAGGCGGAAGGACAAAATGAACATCATAAGATAGAAGGTATTTTTAAAGCCCTTGCCCGTGCCTTGAAAATGGCAATCAAAAGAGATATCTATCATTTTGAACTTCCATCCAGCAAGGGAGTACTTTGATCTTTTTATAATAACAATATAGACTTATGCAGAAAAGAATCCTGTTAAGCCTACTTTTGGGAGTAATCTTCTCTATATCTATTTTTAGTCAGAATTTGAAAGTAGAGAAGATTACTCTTCCTGATAGTGAATTAACCAATCTGTACAAGATCGATTCGGGTGTATATCGTTCAGAGCAACCTTCGCATGAAGACTTTAAAGCTTTAGAAAAGTATGGTATTGGCGAAGCTCTCAATCTCCGTAATAGACATAGCGATGATGATGAAGCCGCAGGAACGAACGTAAAGCTTCATCGGGTAAAGACCAAAGCTCATTCCATCAATGAAGAACAGTTGATTGAAGCATTGCGTATTATAAAGAATCGTAAAGCGCCGATTGTTATCCATTGCCATCACGGATCAGATCGCACAGGAGCTGTTTGCGCACTTTATCGAGTGGTATTTCAGAATGTTTCAAAAGAAGACGCGATTCATGAAATGACTGAAGGCGGTTTTGGCTTTCATCGTATTTATAAAAATATCATTCGGAGGATTAAAGAAGCGGATATAGAGCAAATAAGAAGAAAAGTTATGTGTACAGAGGGATTTTAGTATGTAATTTTGTGCAGATACATGTCTTGCTAAAATGTTGTATCGAAGCTATGATGAGGCGTTATATTTTCTCAACTATTCTCACTGCTATGAGAAAAAATTCTCACTATAATGAGAAAATCTTCTCATAGTAATGAGTATTTTTTCTCATAGCAGTGAGAATAGTTTGATGTTTGTACTTCCCTATAAATTCTCTATTTCTTTAAGCCACATAGCTGAATTGGCATCACTAGGCATCCTCCAATCCCCCCGTGGACTAATAGAAATACTTCCTACTTTAGGTCCGTCCGGTAAGCAAGAACGTTTGAACTGCTGATTGAAGAAACGACGGAAGAAAGTGGAAAGCCATTTCTTAATGGTTTCTTCATCATACATATCTTTGAATGTCGTTTTTGCCAAATAGAATATCTTGGAAGGCCGAAAGCCGAAACGTAAGAAATAATATAGGAAAAAGTCGTGCAGTTCATAAGGACCTACCAGATCTTCTGTTTTCTGTTTAATTTCTCCGTTCTCATCCGCCGGAATCAATTCCGGGCTAATAGGAGTGTCTACAATATCAAGCAAAGTAGCTTTCGAGTTTTCGTCCATACCGTTTTCTGCCACCCATTGTACTAAATATTTCACAAGTGTTTTGGGAACACTCGCATTTACCCCGTACATGGACATGTGATCGCCGTTGTAAGTAGCCCATCCCAATGCAAGTTCGGATAAATCCCCTGTGCCGATAACCATTCCCCAAGTCTGATTGGCCACATCCATTAGTATTTGTGTACGTTCGCGCGCTTGCGAATTCTCGTATGTAACGTCATGTACATTCATGTCATGTTCGATGTCCTTAAAATGTTGGATGCAGGCATCTTTAATACTAATTTCACGGATGGATATACCTAATGATTTCATTAGATCGATCGCATTATGGTAGGTGCGGTCAGTCGTTCCGAAACCCGGCATCGTGATTCCGAGAATACCTTTCCGGGATAATCCCAGTTTATCGAAGGTCTTCACGCAGACGAGCAGTGCCAGTGTTGAGTCTAGTCCGCCTGAAATACCCACTACAGCTGTTTTGGCTCCGGTGTGAACTAATCTTTGTGCTAGTCCGGCCACTTGGATAGAGAATATTTCTTCGCAATGTTCATTTAGCTCAATTCCTTGTGGTACGAAAGGATGGGCATTGAACTTCCGGGTTAAGGTCAGTTCTTTGCTGTTGACAAATTCTGTTGCGATAGAAACCGCCTTCTTGTCTCCTAAATTTGCCTGATTAGCGGCGAAGGTAGTATTTATTCTGCGTTCTGCCCGGATGCGTTCCACATCAATTTCGCTGATAATCAGTTGCTCTTTCATACTGAAACGTTCGCTGCGTGCAAGCAGTGAACCGTTTTCATAAATCAGCCCATTACCGGCAAAAACCACATCGGTAGTAGATTCTCCAAAGCCACAAGACGAGAATACATATCCGGCAATACAACGTGCAGATTGTTGGCTGATGAGAGAACAAAGATAATTGTTCTTTCCAATGCCTTCATTATCAGCAGACATATTGAACAGAATCTCTGCCCCTTGTAGTGCCAGTGAGGAACTTGGAGGTATAGTAGACCAAAGGTCCTCGCATATCTCAATGCCAAAAGTCGTATCTGAAGTCTCAAAAAGCAGATTTGCACCTATGGGAACGATTTGTCCACACAGGCGTACATTGTTTGTAGCCAACTGAAGCGCTGATGTGAACCAACGTTGTTCGTAGAATTCTTTATAATTCGGCAGATAGGTCTTGGCTGCAACTCCCAACACTTTCCCTTTCTGAATCACTACGGCTGCATTGATAACTGTCGAATTGACAACGACAGGCATGCCAACAATAGAAATGATATCTAATTGACGGGTGTTATTCAGAATTTGCATCAGCCCCATTTCTGCTTCTTCCAGCAAAAGTTGTTGTCCGAATAGGTCACCACAAGTATATCCGGTGATACTCATTTCCGGGAAAATAATGATCTGCACTCCTTTTCCTTCAGCCACTGTAATCAGACTTTCTATCTTCTCTACATTGAATTTACAGTCAGCCACTTTTACGTGTGGCACGGCTGCAGCTACTTTTACAAATCCGTAGTTCATCTTATACCTTATTTATATATAATGAGTGCAAAAATAGGAAATAGTTTTGAATAATTATCTTTTCTATATTGAATCCTCTTAATAAGCTATTTTGTATGAGTTGTGATGTTGTTATTTGAGCAATTAAAGTAACTATCAAAATGAACGTTTATATTCAATTATCATTGAAATATGTTGTGGATTTATTTTCATTTATGGGTTTGTGTACTTAAATATGTATCAAAAAGATATAAGTGGAAATTTGGTATAAAATATGCGACATATTGTTTCTTTTATTTAAATATAATATATATATTTGTAGCCAAAATAGAACAATATTAGAAGTGTATAACACCTAAACAGAACAAGTGATATTAGTGTTTAATTTATAACTTAAGAGAGCAGATGGTCATACATTTAATTCACACAGCAGTAACACGAAAAATCTATTTGGATATTTGGCGCAATATTAAGAATTTGCCAAGTTAGTCTATTCCTATTCTATATTTATAGATAATAATAGCCTGTCCCAAGTCGGTGCAGAAAATGCATAAACCGATTTTGGGAAAGGAGTGTATTATTCTACGCGAAGACTGCGTATTCCTTATTGTAGATAAATCTATAAAAATAAATCAATTTCATTAATTTAAAATCAAAGTATCAAAGATGAGAAAATCAATTCTCTTGTTTGTACTCTTTACTCTGACAAGTATCCCCCTGTTGCTTTTTGCACAGGGTGGATATCAGGTAACGGGACACATTATTTCGGCGGAAGACAATCAGCCGATGATTGGTGTGTCTGTTTTGGAGAAGGGTACGACGAACGGAGTAATTACCGACATGAATGGTAATTACAGTATCACAGTGACGAAATCTCCCGCCACTTTGCAGTTTTCTTATGTCGGTATGAAAACGGTAGATAAGCAGGTGACTGCTTCTACTCGTATAAACTTGACAATGGAAAATGACGCGCAGATGGTGGACGAAGTAGTGGTAGTAGCGTACGGTGTACGTAAAAAAGGTACAATAGCCGGTTCTGTATCCACTGTGAGGGCGGAAAAAATGGAAAATGTACCTGCTGCCAGTTTTGACCAGGCATTGCAGGGACAGGCACCGGGATTAATGGTTATGTCCGGTTCTGGTGAACCGAGTGTAGCTGCTTCATTTCAGATTCGAGGTATCAATTCTTTGAGTTCGGGGACTTCTCCCTTGTTTATCCTTGACGGGATGCCTGTATCTAGTGGTGATTTCAACACTTTGAACCCAAGTGATATCGAATCGATATCCGTATTAAAAGATGCCTCTTCTACCTCTATCTACGGAGCGCGTGCGGCAAACGGTGTGGTGGTGATAACTACAAAGCGCGGTTTGGCCCTAGACAAAGCTAAAGTAACATTTCGTACTCAATTGGGCATCTCTCAGTTGGCTCAGGATAAATGGAACCAGATGAATACTGAAGAACGTATTCTGTTTGAGAAAGAAGTGGGATTGGATAAAGGAAAAGACTATGATCTTCTTCGTAAAACCGATATTAATTGGCTTGATGTGGTATTTAATGACAAAGCTATGCTGCAAAATTATGAAGTATCGGTGAACCGTGCTACTGACCGTTTAAATTATTATGTGTCGGGTAACTTTTTTGACCAGGATGGAATTGCACAAGGGTCAGGATTCAGACGTTATAATATGCGTGCAAATGCAGACGTAAAAGCTAGTAATTGGCTTAAAGTTGGTACTACTTCCACTGTGTCTTATGAAGATATTGAACAGGCGCAGACTGGAGAATATACTTCAGTAACTCCAATTTCTGCTTCACACTTTATGATGCCTTACTGGAATCCTTATAATGAAGATGGATCGATAGCTTCAACTAAAGATGACAGTTGGACGGGAACCAATCAAAATCCGCTCGATTGGATGCGGAATAATCCTGTTAGTTATAAAAAATATAAAGTATTGTCCACTTTATATGCCGAAGTAAATCCCATTAAAGGCTTGACCATAAAGTCACAGTTTGCTGCAGATTATGCGCATATGACAGCGTTTAGACAATCCTTTCCGAGTTTTTCCACAAATAATGGTTCGGGGAATGCCGGGCGTAGTTCTAATGACAGATTGAGTCTGACAATTACTAATACTGCTAATTACATGTTTACATTGAGGGAAAAACATTCTTTTAATTTTTTATTAGGACAGGAAGGAGTAGATGCCCAGTCAGAAGGATTCTCCATTTCTATGAGAGGACAGAACAATGATCTTCTTACTAATATTTCGAATGGTACGCTAGCTGCCTCTTGGTCGGATACGGCGGCAGGAACCCTTTATTCCTATTCATACCTCTCTTTCTTCGGAAGAGGCGAGTATAATTATGATGGTCGCTATTATGTAGACTTTTCATTGCGTACTGATGCTTCTTCCCGTTTTGGTAAGGACAATCGATGGGGTGCTTTCTGGTCTGTCGGATTGATGTGGAACCTTAAGAAAGAAAAGTTTCTAAATGAGTGTAAATGGTTGACAACCACTCGTCTAGCTCTCAGTACGGGTACTTCCGGTAACTCGGACATCGGCTATTATGCATGGCAGTCTTTGGTGAAAGGCGGAATGGACTATATGGGTGAAACTGGTATTTACCCTGCTCAAAGCGGTAATCCCGATTTGAGTTGGGAGAAAACATGGACCACTAACTTGGCTTTGCATTTGGGCTTTTGGAACCGGATAAACTTGGACGTTGAGTTATATAATAAGAAGACTACGGATATGTTGATGGATGTTCCGCAGTCTTATGCAGTGAATGGTTCGGGAAGCCGTTGGGACAATATCGGAGCAATGGTCAACCGGGGTGTGGAAGTCATGGTGAACGGTGATGTTATCCGTACAAAAGATTTCTCATGGAATCTGAGCGCAAATTTCTCATATAATAAGAATAAAATTACCGAGCTCTATAATGGAGTAGATGAATACGAAATTGCAAGTACCAATCTTAAGTATGTGGTAGGTCGGTCATCTACTGAATTTTATATTAATCGCTATGCTGGAGTCAATCCTGCTAATGGCGATGCGTTGTGGTATACAAAAGATGGTGAGATAACAACTGAATTCAGAGATTCTGATAAAGTGATGACTGGCAAGAGCTTTGTGGCTCCATGGCAAGGTGGATTTGGTACGACATTAACGTGGAAAGATATTTCACTGGCTGCACAATTTAGTTGGGTGGCTGATCGTTGGGTGTTTAACAATGACCGTTATCTGGATGAAGGAAACGGGCTGTTTGAAACATATAATCAGTCCCGTCGATTGCTTTATGACCGTTGGAAGAAGCCGGGTGACGTGACGGATATACCTCGTTATGGAGTTACTCCGCAAATGGATTCTCGCTTTTTGGAAGATGCCTCTTTTTTGAGATTAAAAAATTTGATGCTTAGTTACAACTTCCCTCAAGCATTGCTTAAAAAGACTAATTTTTTGACGCATTTGAGAGTGTTTGTGCAAGGACAAAATCTGCTCACATTCACCAAATTCTCAGGGCTTGATCCTGAAGGTGTGAGCAATATGTATCAGGCACAGTATCCTTCAACTCGCCAGTTTACTTTTGGTCTGGAAGTTTCATTCTAAACATATAACTATAAAACAATGAAGAATAAGATAAAGATTTATTTGTTGTTGATAGCTGTGGGCATTGGCTCCGTATCATGTTTGGACAAGTATCCCGACGATGCTATCCAAGCCGGCCAGGCTATCAAAACAGTGGACGATGCTAATCAGGCAATTATTGGCATCTATGCGGCATTTAAGGATGCTTCGCTCTATAGCGGACGTCTGACGTTGTTGCCCGATTTGCAGACCGATCTTGTGTATGCCGTTACCGGATATTCGAATCAATACGGTGATTTGTGGCGTTGGAATATATTAGCTACCAATGAAGATATCGAGGCTGTATATGGAGCTTTGTATGCTATTATTAATCGTTGTAACTTCTTGTTAGATTATATTCCGGGAGTACAGCAAAGCACGACGGACGATGACGCACTCGATAAACTGGAAATGATTCACGGTGAAGCCCTTTTTGCTCGGGCGTTGTGTTATTCCGAACTAATTAAGCTATTCTGTAATTCATATGAAAGTGATGGGGAAGCAGAAAATGAACTGGGAGTAGTGCTTACTTCTCATTATGATTCGGTAGACAATACCCGTCGTGCTTCGTTGAAAGATTCTTATCAATTTGTACTGGATGATCTTGAATTGGCTGCTGAATACTTGAAAATAGATGAAAACAGTGTGTCAAAGGACGACCTTTACAGCACTACGTATATTAATGAATATACGGTTTATGCTCTCCGTGCTCGGATTGCTTTATATATGAAGCATTATACTGAGGCAATCAAGTATTCCACCAAAGTCATTGACAGTGGTTATTATGTGCTTTCAAGTGCATCTATACAATATGGAAGTACCGGCCAGAGTTTCTATCAGTATATGTGGACGAATGATGCTTCGACTGAAATAATTTGGAAGGTGGGTTTTACACCTACTTCTTATGGCGGGGCTTTAGGTACAATATTTTTTAATTATGATTATTCAACAGTACGTCCTGACTATGTACCTGCAAAATGGGCCTTAGAATTATACGATCCGTACGATCTTCGTTTCTCAATTTTTTTCCAAACATATCTAACAGGATATCCACATGCATTGCAATGGTCATTACTTCAGAAATATTGGGGAAATACCACTCTCATGGAAAGCTATAACATTCGTCACGTCTCTATGCCGAAACCATTTCGATTGTCAGAGCAATACCTTATCCGTGCGGAAGCATACTGCTTTAAAAATTCACCCGACTACGGAAGTGCAGGCAAAGATCTCGGAACTTTATGTGCTGCGCGTTATTCTTCGTATAGCGGTGGCGTGAGTGTATCTGAGAAGAATGCTTTGGAGGTAATCGAACAAGAACGTGTGAAGGAACTTTATATGGAAGGTTTCCGTCTTCAGGACCTAAAACGTTGGCACAAAGGATTTGAAAGAAAGCCGCAGAGCGAGTCACTGGACAATGGTAGCAGTTTGAAAGTGGAGAAAGACGATCCGCGCTTTGTATGGCCTATTCCTCAAAATGAGTTGGATGCACCGGGATCAGACATTCAACCGAATGAAAGCAATAAATAATAGTTTTTAAAATCAATAAACATGAAAAAGATTTTTATTGGATTATCAGCCATATTCGCCTTCGCGTTCGGATTCACCGGTTGCGACACCGATTATGTTACATATAGCGGTCCCGATTATATCATGTTCTCCGATACATTGACCGTACTTCCGGTTCAAAACAATGAGGAGTATTTCGATATACCAGTGGCGGCTACCGAAGCTTGTAGCTACGATCGAACGTTAGGAGTGGAGATTTTGGATAAAAAGACGAATGCGGTGGAAGGGCGGCATTTTTCTCTCGAATCAAACACGGTGACCATCAAGGCGGGTGAGCGCACTGCGAATGTTCGCATACGTGGTATTTATGATAATATAGAGGTTACCGATTCGTTGGGAATGGTTCTCCAACTGGTCAGTAAGGAAGAATCTAAGTGGGAACTCTATGGAACCGAAACGAAGGTGATTTTGGAGAAAGTATGTCCGTTTGATATTCATTTGTTTGAAGGTTATGCTTTAATAGTAACTTCTACTTATTTTGGTTCGTATATGAAGGATGTAAGCCAGCGGTTAATTCGTACAAAAGTTGATCCCAATGCAGAAAACACTATCATTATGAAAGACTACTTCTATAAAGGATATGACCTCAAAGTGAAGTTTACTACCAACGACCTGCTTAATCCGTTGATTGAAATGGAAGATCAACCGTTTGCTTCTACTATGGAAGCTTTTGATACAATTTATGGTGATTGGGAAGTGTGGGCATATCAATCAGGGTATTACCTCTCTTATTATAGTAGTTGTGAAAGATTTATTTTCCAGTATATGACATTACATGTACCAGGTATGCCTGCTGGAAAAGATGAAGTCGGTACTTACATAAATGTAGTGAAATGGGTCAGTGATGACGAAGCGCAAATTCTTATCGAAGAAGGCGTCAATAATTCATTAAAATAATAATAAAAAATAGAAATATGAGAAAGTTTAAACAAAGAAACTTGGTTGCGCATATACGGAAGTTCAGTTTGGAAAGCTGTTTCACGGCTCTGTTCATGGCGTTATGCATTAGTGCTTGTTCGGACGACGACGATGCAGCAAAAGTGGTTTTTCCCGAAAAACAAACTGTCAATTGTGTATATGGTGATACAAAAGAATTGAATTTTGAAGCGAATGCCAACTGGCAGTTGACTTCTTCGGCTACATGGTGCCGGTTTATGAATGATGGTCATGAAGATTATTCTTTGTCGGGAACTGCTGGAAAGCAGACTGTGACATTAAAGATTACCGATGAAGTTGTGGCGTTCGATGCACCTACCGTTGCTCATTTGACTATGATGATAGGAGCGGATAAGGCGATTATTGCTGATGTGGTGCGTGATAATAAAACGCGTGAATTGAAGATTTACGATATGGAAGGCAATGAAATCCAAGAAATAGAAGTCGGATATGATGATTATAAACCTTTTCAAGTAAAGGCTAACTTCCGTTTTGCTGCAACTAACAGACCGGAATGGTTGGAGGTAGCCGGCAATGCTATTGTAGGTACTGTAAATGAAATGACAAAAGGTGAGGTCAAAGTGATTGATAATCCTCTGTATGCAAAGTATGTACAAAATGGTACATTGACTTTTGCCGACGAAGATGGGGTTATGTCTTATTCATTCCCTTTGGTATATAAAGGTATGGATCCGAAAAAAATTAAGATACTTAACTCTAATCCTTGGAATTGGGAAGTGTCATTGGATGGCAAGACATTCATACAAACAAGCAGTGCAGGAGCCAGTGCTTCTACTACAACTTCTACTTATAATAAATTTATACCCTATACCGTGCAGGCTTTGAATGATGAAGTAGTTCCGGTGTACATTCAGAAAGTGGTTGAATATGGAATGGTGCAGATGAAAATTGGAGAAGAAGATGGAGTGGACTGGATAAAACTTGAAGATGATAAAAAAGGTAATTTGCGATTGAAAGTCAATGATTCTTCTGAAGAAAGAGAAGGATACGTGTTACTATTACCTCAAGCGTTATATGATGAAATTAAAGATGAATTATGGGAAAATTTGATAGAAATGGATATGGAAACATACGAACAGGATATCAAATATACTTATCAACAAAATAATCTTTTGATTAATTTTGTGCAGAAAGAGAAAAAGCAAGAGGTGGCACAGGCGTTTAAAGTGACTTACTTTGATTCAAGTTGGAATACACAAGAAGCTATTTGTACGAAGGTTACTGATACCGATATAATAAATTTATATCCAGATGTAAGTGATATTTATACTATGGAGTGGCCTTCTGCTCAAGGCGGGGTTACCATTGATCCATTAGAGGGTGATTTCGAATTAGAATGGAATTTTAAAGTAATGCGTAATGGTGAAGATATAACTTCGGAAAAAATTTGTGAAGGTAGTGATACATCATTGAATGCTTTTATTGAGGGTACTTTGACAGAAGAATTCCATATTCTGATTGAGAAAGATGGTGAAATAAAAAAAGTACTTATTGTTACTCCAAATTATAATTAATCATTGAATAAATGAATAAGAAACTATATTCCATATTATTCTTTGTTCCCCTCATTGTTTCTTTATTGGCAATGACGGTGGTGACAGGATGCTCTGATGATGACGAGCCGCTACAATCCACTTATGGATATGTGCAGTTTAAGTTATTAAAGAGTGCATCCATGGACAAAGGTACGACAACTCGTGCAGTGACCGATAAGCTAGATAAGCTAAGCGATGCACAGAAAGTGAAAGTTGTCATGCAATACAATGGTTCAACTATTACTCAGACTTTGTTACTGGATTCATACAATGCAGAAAATGCAGAATTCGGATTGCGTAGTGATAAGTTGAAGTTGCTCACAGGAACCTATACTATCATTGGTTATTATTTGTATGATAAGTTGGATAATGTATTATATGCCGGACCTGCCGGAAAGGATAATGTATTTACGATTATTGCTGACGGTTTGCATACTCAAAAGTTGAGTGTAGATGCAGTGTCACGAGGTATGGTCACATTTAAATTGGTGAAGGACTTTGTGAAAACTCGCGCGGCTGAGGATGAAGCATATCCATTGAGCAATATTTTATCAATTGATATCACAGTGAAGAACGTTTTCACTCAAGAGCTGACTACGATAGAAAAGATTCGGGTAAAATATGTAGAAGACTTTACCGATGAGCCTGCCGACGGATATGGCGACAGAAACCAGGAAACGTCTTATGCAGAGTGCGACACAGTGGCATGGCTGAAAGCAGGTACGTACCAAATAAGCAGTTACAAAACCTATTCGGATGAAAAGGCTAATAATTCATTGGAGGTGGCAACTGTACAGACTTCCAAGTCGTTTGTCGTGAAAGATAATGAAGTGACAAAGGACGCGGAAGTACCTATCCGTCTTGACGAAACAGCCGAATATATTAAAGATTATATAGCACTGAAAGCTATTTGGGAAAAGATGGGCGGTCCGTCATGGAAGTATTATGGGGAATCCGCACCGATGGGAGTTAATTGGAATTTCAATAAGGATATTGACATGTGGGGTAACCAGCCCGGTGTGCAGTTGTTGGAGAATGGTCGCGTAGCTCTAATATCGCTTGCCGGATTTGGCGCTGAGGGCGTTGTGCCCGATGAAATTGGACAATTCACTGAATTGAGAATTTTATCATTAGGAACACATGATGAAAAGCTCGGTGGACACTTGTTCGACAACTATTCCGTCAACATGAGCGACGAACAACGTAAGGCTATGCGAATGGATTATGATACGAAATTTCTTTCTAGGGATGCTCGGGAAGATTTGTCTACTATTCTACGCAAAGGAATTAACGATAATCCGAAAATGAGTCCCATCAAGAGCAGTCGTATTTCTACGAAAGATGTGCAGTTTGGTGCTTTGACGAATAAAATTACTGGCGTATCTAAAGCTATCATGAGGCTGACGAAATTGGAACAATTCTTTATATCTAATTCACCTGTCAGAAGTGATGGACTCTTTGTGAATGTGAAACCTGATTCGCCTTACTATGAGGAACAGGAGGAATGGAATTGGAAGAATATGGCAACTTTGACGGATATAGAAATCTACAATTGTCCTCACTTGGAAAAACTGCCTGTAGATATGTTGAAGCAGTTGCCTGAATTGGTCTCACTCAATATTGCTCATAATCCGAGTATAGATGGAGACCAATTGAAAAGTGATTGGGAAGCGCTGCTTGGAGAAGATTCACAGTGTGCAGATAAGATTCAGCTTCTTTATATGGGATATAATAAGCTTAAAGAATTTCCTGAATATGGTCTTCTGAAGAAAATGAAAAAATTAACACTTTTGGATTGTACTAACAATGAAATTGAAATATTACATCCTTTTGGCAAGGAAGTCAAACTCATGAAAGTGTATCTGGATAATAATAAAATAAAAGAAATCCCGGGTGTTGAGGATGGCAATGGATTGAAATATTTCTTCGGCTGGAATGATGTGGAAACTTTAAGTTGCACAAACAATCAGTTGACGGAAGTGCCGAATATTTTCAATGCTAAGTCCGATTACGTGATGGGGACAGTAGACTTCTCTAACAATCTGATAGATAAATTTGAGGATGGTGAGAATCATCGGGGTATCAATGCTTCTACTGTAAATTTGCACCATAACAAATTTACGATATTCCCTAAACTTTTGTTTGAGAAAGAATCACCGATGCAAACACTGAACCTTTCCGCCAACGGTATGACAACCATTCCTAAAGGGGCACTGAAGGGAAAGACGTCTTTGGAGTATCTCACTAGCCTTGACCTGACTTATAATAAGTTAAGTTCGCTGACAGATGATTTTTATGTGATTAATATGCCGATATTGTACGGATTGGATTTAAGCTATAATAGATTCTCCAAATTCCCTTCTCAACCGCTGTCTATCAATTATCTGGTAGTGTTCGGCATTAGCCACCAACGGGATGATAACGGTAATAGAACACTGCGTGAATGGCCTACGGGACTTTATAAAAATCCGAGTCTTAAGGTCTTTTATATCGGTTCAAATGATTTACGTAAAATTGATGATACCATTTCGTCGACTATCGTGTTGTTTGAAATCAAGGATAATCCGAATATTTCGATTGACATGAGCGGGATATGTCCGTATATTAGAGCTGGACAATATACGTTGATTTATGATAAGTCGCAGGACATCCGCGGTTGTGATGCGCTTGATTTGGATAAATAAACAAAATAGAATAAAAATCAATGAAATATTTAGTAAAGATAGCATTAGGATTATTCGTTTACATGGCTGCTGTGGCATCGTGTAAAGATGATGACGATAGTGGTATTACCGGATTCTCGATAGATAAGGAAGATATCACGATGGGTGCTGACGGTGGCAAGGATATAGTAACCGTCTCATCGGGAGGCGAATGGGCTGTCAGTGCGTCGGAACCTTGGGTGAACATTTCTCCTGCTAATGGTTTCGGTGCTACTGAGTGTACGGTTTCTATCGATTCGACCTTAATTAACGGAATGCGTAAAGCAGAAATACGTTTTATACCTCAGGGGCAGGCGCCATGTGTGATGACGGTGCATCAAACTGGTTATGGCAAGATGATTTATATAGAAAAGCCTGATGTGGAAATCAAAGCATCAGATACTTATGACAATCGCCATTTTGATGTGATCGTAACCACAAATGTTGCGTTCAAAATGAATACGGAATATGATGTTATTCCAGAAAAAGAGTGGCTCACTTTGCCTGAAGATCCCACTGTTGATTTAGATCGTGGCTCTCGTCCGCGTACAACTAAAATCCGTGTTGAATGGACGATGAATCCGGATTTTGACATTCGTACAGCTAAAATTCATTTCACACCTAAAAGCACCGAAGATAAACTGGAACAGCCTGCTGTGTTGACGATCTCTCAGAAAGCTTCACCGAGGATTGAGGACAATCGCTCGGGCGACTCATTGACGTTGCTCACTATCAGAGAACGCTTGGAAATAGGTAACAACTGGAATCCGGGTGAGAACATGAGATATTGGGACAATGTAGTATTGTGGGAAGAAGGTGATGAAGGACTTCCGAAGGGCGAAAATGTAGTGGGACGTGTACGTTCTGTGTCTTTTAATATGATTAATACCAAAGAATCAGTTCCGCAAGAAGTGCACTACCTGACGTATGTGGAAAGCTTGACTTTCTTTGGCAACTCTAATACGGCAACTAAGAGCATTACGTTGGAAGATGATGTGTGCGGTTTAGAGTATTTGAAATCTTTGACTGTAAGTGCTTACGGATTGTCTGCAATTTCGGATAATCTTGTCCTATTAGGTGATCGGCTTGAGACGTTGGATTTAAGTAGTAACAACTTCAATTCGGTGCCTTCTATTATTACGAAGGAGAATTTCCCGAAACTGAAGTCACTCAACTTAATAGGTAATAGAAGATCGGTTATTTCTGATCTTAGAAATGCGAAAGATCCCGTCAAATACCCGGATGGTATCGGTTTGTTCTTTAATACCAAAGATGATAATACACTTCGTAGATTGTTTATGTGGGATAATTTGGAAGAGTTAAGGTTGTCCTACAACTTTATAGAAGGAACATTGCCTGATTTTGAAATAGGAGTGGACGGAGTGACCGGTTACTCACAGGCCGATGTAGAAGCATTTGGCGGTGATACTATACAGTATTTGGTAAATGAGGGCGCCCATATTCCTAAGATACTTCCGAAAATGAGAAAACTTAGTGTCAACTTGAATTTCTTTACCGGTAATCTGCCTGAGTGGGTGTTGTATCATCCTCATTTGATAGAATGGGATCCGGAGGTATTGATTTATAACCAGATGGAAAAAGGGTTAAATTCAGAAGGAAAAATGGTAAGGTTTGATAACGAGCCGACTAATTTCGACAAGTATTTTGAAGCCTTCCCTAAATTCAAGGAAAAATATGAACTCAAAGACTAGAATATGAAGAAAATATATATATATATAATGACAACGTTTGCACTGTTGGCAGGAGCTTGCAGTGACAACGACTTAAACGATGATGCTCCGGTAGTTCCCGTCACTCCGGATATAGTGATACCGGAAGGGGCTGCCGAAGGGGAATTATTGGTTAAGTTTGTCCCCGAAATGACTGAGATTCTCGACCATACGATGAAAATACGTGCGGTGGGAGCCTCTACCCGGTCGGGTATTCCGTCAACGGACGAGGTGCTTTCTATTTTAGGAGCGTATGACTTCGAACGCGTTTTTCCTGTCAATTCGCGCACCGAAGAAAAGAGCCGTGAAGCCGGATTGCATCTTTGGTATTTGGTGCGTTTTGATAAGGGCACAGATTTGAAAGAAGCTATGGGAAAACTGTCTAAATTGGGCGAAATTTCGAAACTTCAAATAAATCCTACCATTCAGCGGGCATATAATCCTAAAAAGAAACCAGTTCCGGTGTCGGAAGCTGCTCTGAATAAGATGAAAACGCGTGCGGCAGATAACGGTTTTAAGTTCAATGATGAGCTATTACCGCATCAGTGGGGATATATAAACCGAGGAGATTATAGCTTTGTAACTGAGAAAGCTCCTGCTATTGTGGGGTCCGACGTTAATTGTGAAGAAGCGTGGGAACTGTGTACGGGTGATCCGGAAATCATTGTTGCCGTGCTTGACGAAGGTGTTATGTGGAAGCATCCTGATTTGGAGGCTAATATGTGGGTGAACGAAAGCGAGGTATTGGGTTCGGACGATGATGCGGACAAGAATGGTTATAAGGGTGACCGTTATGGTTACAACTTCGTAAAAAATAGCGGGATCATCAGTTGGCAAGCAGCCGAAGATACTGGTCACGGCACTCATGTGGCGGGAACGATAGCTGCCGTGAATCATAATGGTATAGGAGTCAGCGGCATTGCCGGAGGAAATGGAACCAAACCGGGAGTGAGGATTATGTCCTGTCAGGTTTTCGATGGTAATTCCCAGGTAAAGATGGTGAATGAGGCGAGAGCTATTAAGTATGCAGCCGATAACGGTGCCGTAATCCTTCAATGCAGTTGGGGATATAACTCCGCTTATTCCAATCCGTTGCAAGGATATGTACCCGGGCCTGCCACTGACGAAGAGTGGTCAAAGACTTATCCATTGGAAAAAGAGGCACTGGATTACTTTATCCATAATGCAGGTTCTCCTAACGGGGTGATTGAGGGCGGATTGGCCATCTTTGCTTCAGGCAATGAATACTCATATATGTCTTCCTATCCGGCAGCTTATGAGGGATGCCTTTCGGTAGCTTCTATTGCAGCTGACTATACGCCGTCATCATTCAGCAATTATGGGATGGAAGTGGATTTCTGTGCTCCTGGTGGTGATAGCGAATATCATTGTGTTCCGGGTGAAGATACTGATGGTAATAATGTGAACATTGATCAGGGAATGATCCTCTCTACTTTAGTGGTGGAAGGCAAAGCAGCCTACGGTTACAATGAGGGTACGTCTATGGCTTGCCCGCATGTGTCGGGAGTGGCTGCACTCGGTTTGTCGTATGCTTTGCAACAACGTCGCCACTTCAAG
The DNA here is from genome assembly GCF_000163675.1 of Bacteroides sp. D22. Taxonomy (NCBI): domain Bacteria; kingdom Pseudomonadati; phylum Bacteroidota; class Bacteroidia; order Bacteroidales; family Bacteroidaceae; genus Bacteroides; species Bacteroides sp. D22. The sequence continues at coordinate 44,882 of NZ_GG774821.1, forward strand.
GTGCAGGAGTTTATAAACTTGATGAAACAAACGGCGAGAGAGGTGGATTCCTATTATAAAGGTTATAAGACCTATTATTATTTGCATAATTCTCCGGGCTGGTCGGCAACAAGAATGGACCTTTCTTCTTATAGGGGCAAAATGGGTAAACTGGTTGATGCTGGTGCATTATTGCATGCTATTGCCGGAAGCGGGTCGGATATGAAAATGCCCAATCTGTATGTCGGAATCGATAAAATCGTAAAAATAGACTTGGCACTTTATTTCCTGAATGGAGAAAATCTAATATACGAATGCGAGATTAGCGATACGTCGAAGGCAACTGTTACCCTTGAAGGTACTATACTGAAAGTGAAAGGAGTTGTTGCGGGTATGACAAGCGCTACGATGAGAACAAGCGACGGAAAGGAACAATCCTTCACCATTACTGTCCGCAAAAATGCGAATGATAGTGGTTGGATGTAATAGTTTGATAGATGAAGAATAGGCAATGGAGATATTATTTGCTTTATTGGCTGATGGTCTTTTTCCCTGCCCACTACCTTGGGGCGCAGGGAATAGCCTATCAGTCTGTAGAAGTTGATTCGTTGATTAATCCTCCTTTACTGAAAGAGGGAGGAGAGATGTTCAGTTTCGATTCTCTCCGTATACATATTGGCAGTATATACGATACCGATGCGCCCCGAACCTACACATTTCCGTTTCGCAATGTCAGTGGCAAGAATGTACGGATCACGAAGATAACCACTTCGTGTGGATGTACAGCAGCAGCGTTCAGTTTGGGAACACTTGCTCCGGGAATGGAAAGTATGGTTACATTGGTGTATAATCCTAAAAATCGCATCGGAACTGTAGAAACATATGCGTTTGTGTATACGGATATTTCAGAAAAACATCCGGTAGCGCGTCTGATGTTGATAGGTGAGGTTGTCTGTTCCGATGAATGGAGATATCTTCCTTCTACAATGGGAACCTTGCGTATGAAACGCAAACAAATTGTCTTTTCGGAAATGACCTCTAATGTTTGCCCTTCTGAACGCATTTTATGTGCTAACATCGGGAAGAAACCTTTGAAGCTTTCTGCGCAGATGCTTCCTCCATACGCTGTTTTTCAAACAGAACCGGAAGTTATACCGCCAGGGCAGGAGGCAGACATCGTGATAACCGTAGATGGTAGTAAATTGCCTGACAACTTAGGTAATGGGCTGCAGTTCAATTTTATTGTTGAAGGGGTCGACGCACCATTGACAGATCGCTTGGTCAGAGTAACTATCAAACGTTTACAATAATATTTTTGATTAACATTTAAAAAAAACTATAATATGAGAATTCTTTTCAGAATAATACCATTATGCATGCTTTTGTTTAGCTTTATGGCTTGTGATGACGATGAAGAAGTAAAAGTGGAAACGCTGGAAGTAACTCCTGCCAATCTGAATGGTACTTGGCGGTTAGTAGAGTGGAATGGAGAGCCTATGGCTGATGGTACTTATTGTTATATAACTTTTGTCCGTAGAGATAAAACTTTTGAGATGTACCAGAAATTCGATAGTATGTATGCTCGTTTTCTTAGCGGGATATTCGAGATAGAGAAAGATACTTATTTGGGATATATTATTAGCGGTAAATATAATAACAGCTTGGGCGGTCGTTGGAACAATTCGTATATCGTAACAGAACTTTTGCCAGCAGGAACTATGATTTGGACGGTGAAAGATGATGCAGGAGATGTGTCTAAATATGTTCGTTGTGACGGAGTTCCTTCTAAAATTGTAGAAGAAGCTAGAGATGATATAGATAATTAAAATTTAACTTATTGAAAGAAAAAGAGGATTCACTTCATTTATTGAAAATGTTGTGAATCCTCTTTTTTTACGCTTTGAAGAACCTTCTTTGCTGAATGCAGCATTTAATTGTGCATTCATATCAAACATTTTTAATTCTTTTTCGCTCATAATATCCTTTTTGTTGATTCATCTAAAATATTGAAAAAATCTTTATAGTAGTTTTCGTATGCTATTATGTTTCTGTGTATGTAGCGAAGATGATAGAAGTTTACTAGTTGAGCATTATGAATAAATAATTTATCTCTTCACCTAATTATAATTAGCCATGTCATAAAAAAAAGTCATGAATTATTTGGAAATAAAATAAAGCCTTCTTATCTTTGCATTGGATTTATAATTGTAATGAATACAACTTTGAAAAGAAAGGAAGATAATGAAACCATACGATCGATTATTAGAGCATAATATCAAGCCTTCCATGCAACGTATCGCTATCATGGAATATTTGATGGAGCATCCGATTCATCCGTCGGCTGATGATATTTACACAGCATTGTCTCCTTCAATGCCGACACTTTCAAAGACAACGGTTTATAATACTTTGAAATTGTTTTCCGAACAGGGTGCGGCATTAATGCTTACGATTGACGAAAAGAATACAAACTTTGATGCGGATACTTCTGTACATTCCCATTTCCTTTGCAAACGTTGCGGACATATTTATGACTTAAAATGTCCGGAAGCGATTAAACAAGTGGAAAATTTGGAAATGGATGGTCATCAGGTATCGGAAGTTCATTATTATTATAAAGGTATTTGCAAGAATTGCTTAAGTAAAGATAAAGAAACACGTATTGACTAATTAATTTAAAATTGAGAAGAAAATGAAGAAATTTAGATGTACTGTATGCGGTTACGTTCATGAAGGTGACGCAGCTCCTGAGAAATGTCCATTGTGTAAAGCTCCTGCCAGCAAGTTCGTAGAAGTTGTTGAAGTAGAAGGTGGCGCATTGTCTTTTGCTGACGAACACGTTATCGGCGTTGCAAAAGGCTGTGACGAAGAAATGATTAAGGACTTGAACAATCACTTCATGGGAGAATGTACTGAAGTTGGTATGTATTTGGCCATGAGTCGTCAGGCAGACCGCGAAGGTTATCCTGAAGTAGCTGAAGCTTTCAAACGTTACGCTTGGGAAGAAGCTGAACATGCTGCTAAGTTTGCAGAACTGTTGGGTGACTGCGTATGGGATACTAAAACTAACCTGCAGAAACGTAAAGACGCTGAACAAGGTGCATGCGAAGACAAAAAACGCATCGCAACTCGTGCTAAAGCTCTGAACCTGGATGCTATCCATGACACTGTACACGAAATGTGCAAAGACGAAGCTCGTCACGGTAAAGGTTTTGAAGGATTATACAACCGTTATTTCGGTGATAAGAAATAATTAAGCCTAATAAACTCTTAAAAGGTCTGTATTCCGCAACGAATACAGACCTTTTTTATTTATATTTGTCTATCAATTTTTAAATACCACAGTTATGAGAAAAGTACAACTATTGTTAGTTTGTTTAATGCTTTCAGCGGCTGCCTTTGCTGCTGATAAGGTGATTAAATTGCCGAAGCCTAATTTAAACCGCACTGGTGCGGTGATGAAGGCATTGTCTGAACGACATTCAACTCGCGAATATGCTTCGAAAGCATTGAGCCTGGCTGATCTGTCTGATTTGTTGTGGGCTGCTAATGGAATCAACCGTAAGGAATCCGGAATGAGAACCGCTCCGTCAGCGTTGAATAAACAGGATGTGGATGTATATGTAGTGTTGCCTGAAGGAAGTTATCTGTATGATGCTAAAAATCATCAGTTGACACTGATAGCTGCGGGAGATTATCGTGGTGCAGTGGCAGGTGGTCAGGCGTTTGTGAAAACAGCTCCGGTATCATTGGTTTTAATCAGCGATCTTTCGAGGTTTGGCGATGCCAAAAGTCCACGCAGTCAGTTGATGGGGGCTATGGATGCCGGTATTGTTTCTCAAAATATTTCAATCTTTTGTTCTGCTGCTAACTTGGCAACAGTACCACGTGCTTCGATGGACAATGAGCAGCTAAAGAAGGTTTTGAAATTAAAAGATAGTCAGATGCCAATGATGAATCATCCTGTAGGACACTTCAAATAAGGATTCGCAGGAAGCTTATAAGCCGTATAAAGAAGATTTATAAGCCTATAAAAAAGAGTGACGCTATCTCTATCGGATACCGTCACTCTTTGCTTGTTATAGCGTCACTATCCTGACCGGATACCGTCACTATATTTTCTTCATTATTTCAAGAGAAATTCATCAATCGCTTTCTTGTAAGTTGCTTTATCAGCAGCTCCACGGAAAAGCTGTGGATCCCCTTTCATCGGAATGAACACAAACAATGGAATACTTGTAGCATTAAACAAAGCTGCCAGTTCTTTTTGTTTTTCCACGTTAACTTTGTAGATGACAATTTTCCCTGCATATTCCTTTGCCAGTTCTTTCATGATAGGAGCTGTCTGACGGCAAGGTCCGCACCAGTCTGCATATAAATCGATGATGGCGGGCTTGTCGCCTTTGTATTTCCACTCCTTTGATTTCTCATAATCGAAGACGTCTTTCAGAAACATGTCTTTGTCCATTACGACGACTTCACCGTTACCTGTTACCTCTTTTTTACCTTGATTGGATTCCCCGCTGTCATTGAAAGCGTATACAATCACGCTTACCATGACAAGGGCTACCATTACTAATACTTTCTTCATTCGTTATCTTTATCTTTTTAACTATAATGCTTTTCAATAACCCCTTGCAGCTCGCTGCTATGGATTACACCGGAATGTCTCCAGACAGCCTCTCCGTTTTTAAATAATATAAAGGTCGGGACAGCTTGTATGCGATATTTAGTAGCCAGGTCTTCATGCTGGTCAACATCTATCTTTGCAATACGTGCTTTATCTCCTACAATTAATTTTAGTTCTTCTAAAACTGGTTTCATAGCTTTACAGGGTCCGCACCATTCTGCAAAGAAATCAACTAAAACCGGTACCGGTGACTGTATTAAATCTTCAAACTTTTCCATAATCTTTCCTTTCTTAGAGTTAAATGACAGTCATTGAAGACTGCAAATATAAATCCTATTTTATTATAATAACGAAAAAAGGTCGTTTTTGTTCATAGAATAGTCATTGTAGAGTCATCATCTTGTAATGTGAAAGAGGGAACTTTGCGTATCGAAAAATAATAGAACTATGAAATTCTTATTTATTGTTCAAGGTGAGGGGAGAGGGCACTTTACACAGGCGATCACCCTCGAAGAAATGTTATTGCGTAATGGACACGAAGTAGTGGAAGTCTTGGTGGGAAAAAGCTCGACACGTACCTTGCCGGGATTTTTCAATCGGAGCATTCACGCACCAGTGAAGCGCTTCATTAGTCCAAACTTTCTGCCTACAGCAGATAATAAGCGGGCAAATCTGACGAAAAGCTTTGCATACAATTTATTGAAACTACCGGAATATATCCGTAGTATGTATTATATAAATCAGCGGATCAGGGAGACAGGGGCGGAAGTCGTCATCAACTTCTACGAACTTTTAACCGGACTTACCTATGCACTCTTCCGCCCCTCTGTTCCGTATATTTGCGTTGGACATCAGTATTTGTTTTTGCATCATGATTTCGAGTTTCCGGATAAGAGTTCGTGTCAGTTATGGATGTTGCGTTTCTTTACCCGGATGACTGCTCTGAAATCCTCGAAGAAGCTGGCTTTATCTTTCCGGGAAATGGAGCAGGATGATAATAATCAGATAGTAACTGTCCCTCCTTTGATTCGTCAGGAAGTGACAGCTATCCGGCCGGAAGAGGGGAATTATATTCACGGATATATGGTCAATTCCGGGTTTGCCGATAGCGTGGAGCATTTTCATGCAAGGCATCCGGAAGTCCCACTAACATTTTTCTGGGATAAATCGGATACCGAGGAGGTGATACGGGTGGACGAAACATTGAGTTTCCATCAAATAGATGATGTGAAGTTTCTTAATGCTATGGCAGGTTGCAGAGCTTATGCCAGTACGGCTGGTTTCGAGTCTATTTGTGAAGCAATGTATCTTGGAAAACCAGTGTTGATGGTCCCGGCACATATTGAACAGGACTGTAATGCGTATGATGCAATGAAAGCGGGAGCAGGAATAATCAGTGATTCCTTTGACTTGCAACCGTTGCTCCGTTTTGTCGGGAAATATGCCCCGAACCGTCACTTTATTTATTGGGTTCGCAGTTGTGAACGTCGGATCATCCTGGAACTGGAGAAACTGGCAGCCTCACAATCAGAAATAACTTCAATACCAACATTTAATAATTATTTACCAATATGAAACTGAACAGAACAGATTATGTGCTTGAAAGCGCATCGGATGGTGGCTATTATGCCTGGTTGACTGTAAATATGCACTGTAACGCTTATGGAGAATCTCCGGAAGAAGCAATTCAGAATTTACAGAATATAATGAATGGAATGATTGATGAGATGTATATGGTGGAAGAGTTTATATAAATTGAAAATAGAGAATTAAAAATTGAGAAATATAATGCCAGATGGCATAACTTTTATTTCTCAATTTTTAATTCTCAACTCTCAACTTACTCAATGCTAAGTTCGTCGATGATATGAGAGGCTCCTGCGTATTTATCGATGATAAACAAGGTATAGCGGATGTCAACACAAGCGGCTCGCTGCGATGAAGGACGGAAAGCAATGTCTCCTGTTAAGCCTTCAAAGTTGCGGTCGAAAGCAGTTCCAACCAACTGACCTTTGCTGTTAAATACCGGACTACCGGAATTTCCTCCTGTATTGTCGGTGTTTACAATAAAGCAGACGGGCATTTCACCGTTTTTACCATAGCGTCCATAATCCTGGGATTTATACAGCTCTTTCAATTTTTGAGGCACTACAAATTCCCAGTTACCCTGATCTTCTTTCTCCATTACACCTTTGAGGGTGGTATGAGCATCATACACAACACCGTCAGCGGGTTCATAAGAAAGTACCTGGCCGTAGGTCAAACGTAAAGTTGAATTGGCGTCCGGATAAATAGGTGTACCTTTTTCCTGTCTCATATCCATCATGCCTTTCACCCATACTTTATGAGCAGCGTCATAGTTCTGATTGGCTTCTTTCATGGCAATGGCTGTTTTCAAGATCCCGTCGGTAATAGAATATTTGAATAATACCATCCAGTCATATCCTATTTTATACAAACTTGGTTTCTTGATAAACTTTTCAAAGTTTTTAGGATTGCCAAAAATAGAATGTTCAAAGCAAGCATCGATGAAGGCATCGATACTTCCCTTGAAGCGGGAATTGATGATTTCGAAGATATTGATTCGTTGTTCCTCCGGAATATAGTTGGCATAAGTTTTCAGCATCTCTTTGGCAACCATCCGTTCTACTTCGGGGAAGGGGACAGAAGCAAAATACTTATCAGCTTCTTGCTTTAATTTTAGCTTCGCCTCTTTTATTTGCTCCTTATCTTTTGATTTCAGAGCGGCAACCAATTCCATCGTGGAAGGGATGCGCATAAAATCAAGGGCGGTGACCAATGCTTCATTGATAGCCTGCTGATGATAGATCGCGTCACGGCGATGAGCCACAATAGAACGAATCTCATCAAAAGCTTTCTGATATGAATCATCTCCTTTTTCACGGCCACGGGCTAATAATTCCTCTTGTTGCGCACGTTTGGTATCCAGTACGTTGAGACGTACCAGTCCTTCATTCATACCGATGGCATTCTTCCAGTAGTTGGCTGATGAAGCATATTTGCTCGCATAATGAATACGTACGGCAGGATCTTTCAGCATTTGCTCCATGAGTACTTTCTGACGGGCTCCACGTACATGCTGGCGCATAAAGTTGGTCGTTTGCATCCGTTCTTCCACTTCGTCGGAAATCATATATCGCCAGTTACGTCCCGGAAATCCCATCACAAAGGTGAAATCTCCTTCCTGAACTCCGGCAATGCTGATTTTCAAGTGTTTCTTTACCTGCAAAGGGACGTTGTCTTTTGAATATTTTGCCGGTTTTCCGTTCTTGTCCGCATAAATACGGAAAAGGGAAAAGTCGCCTGTGTGACGAGGCCACATCCAGTTGTCGGTATCTGCACCGAATTTGCCGATGGAAGAAGGAGGAGCGCCCACCATACGAATATCACTGTACACCGTTTTGATGAACATATAATATTTGTTTCCTCCGTAAAAAGCCTTGAGCTCCAGTTTTGTTGCAGGAGTTATTTCTATGTTCTCTGCTTTGGCGAAACGTTCTGCCACGGTGCCCAGATAACTTGGTGACAGGTAGTTGACACCTTCCGGGTCCGGATCTTTTTTCAGTTGCTCATTGACGTAATCGGTCACATCCAGAATCCGGTCGATAAATGTAACGGTCAATCCCGGAGTAGGAAGTTCCGCGTCACGATTCATAGCCCAGAAACCATCTGTCAGGTAGTCATGTTCCACATTACTGTGTTGCTGGATAGCTCCATAACCACAGTGGTGATTCGTCAGTACCAGTCCTTCGGAAGAGATAATTTCTCCCGTGCATCCTCCTCCAAAGTGTACCACAGCATCTTTCAGAGAAAGACCGTTCGCGTCGTATACTTCTTCGATCGGAATTTCAAGACCGAGTTCGCGCATGGCAACTGCGTTCTGGGTTTTCAGATCGGTTAGCATCCACATGCCTTCGTCGGCGTGGATGCTAAGAGTTGCCAGTGAAAATAGGACAAATAGGATTTGTTTTCTCATTTATTCTACGATTGTCATTTCATTAATCAGGTGTCCGCAGTTGCCTAACTTCTCCAGAATGAACAGGACATAACGGATATCCAGGTTGATACAACGTTGCAGGTTGTTGTCGAAGTTGATGTCACCGCTCAATGATTCCCAGTTACCATCAAAAGCACAACCGATCAGTTCTCCGTTTTCATTCAATACCGGGCTGCCGGAATTACCGCCGGTGATGTCATTGGTAGACAGGAAGCAGACAGGCATATCACCGTTCGGTAAAGCATAACGGCCATAATCTTTCTTCTCAATCAGCTCTTTCAGTTTGGCAGGTACAACGAACTCGCGGTCTTCCGGATTTTCTTTCTCAAGAATTCCTTTAGTGGTGGTGTAATAGTTGTAGTGTACGCCGTCTTTCGGATCGTATGGTTTCACGTTACCATAAGTCAGACGAATGGTAAAGTTTGCGTCCGGGTAAGAGGGGACAGGCAATTTCATTTCGCCCAGACCACGAATATAAGTTTTGTGCAGCAAAGCCAGTTCCTGATCCATGTCCTTGAGCTGGGAAACCAGTTTATCCATCAAGTCATATTTAGACTGGCAGTATTGTAATGCAAGATCGTTGTCGATTGCTTTCACTGACGGCTTCTTCGTAAACTTCTCGAAGTTTGCGCGGTTGGCAAAAATAGAGTTGTCGTACATATCATCAACAAACTTGTTGTAATCGCCCTTATATTTCTGCTCAATTACTTTGTAGATAGACGGACGCTGGTTAGCCGGAACCATTTCCGCATATAACGGGAACAATGCTTTAGCAACTTTGCGGTCTACTTCATGGTCATAATCTTTGTTATGGATACTTTCGTAAGTGCTTTCCAGCGCTTTCATACGTGCTTCGATCACAGAGTCGTTCTTTTCAAGCAATGCTTCACGCGTTTTAGATAACATGACATTACCAAATTCGATAGCTCCGAAGAAAGTCTCTCTCAAACAAGTATATTGATAATTGAGAGGGGTTGTTTTAGCTACCAGGTCATCGATGTTCTTCACGACTGCCGCATATTCGGCATTGTTTTGCGCCTTTGCAAATTCTGCGAATTTAGCTTCCTGTGCAGCTTTCGTTCCCAACACATCATTATCGATGATGGCTTTATTCATACCGATGGAGTTTTTCCAATAATTGCTGGAACCCGCATACTTGTTAGCATACTGAATACGGATTTTGTCACTGGCATTCATCACTTCCTTTAGGACAGCCAAACGTGCGCCACGAATACGGATACGCGGGTCGTTTTCCGATTCCATACGTTCTTTCACCTCTGATACAGTCAGGTAACGGCTCGTACTTCCGGGAAATCCCATAATCATTGCGTAATCTCCCTCTTTCAACCCTTTGATAGAGATAGACAAATGTTTCTTTGTTTTCAGGGGAACATTGTTTTCACTGTATTCTGCCGGTTCACCGTTCGCGTCAGCATAGATACGGAACATGGAGAAGTCGCCGGTATGGCGCGGCCACATCCAGTTGTCTGTCTCGCCACCGAACTTACCGATAGAAGAGGGGGGAGCAGCTACCATACGTACATCCGGATATATTTTCTTATAAAAAAGATAGAATTTATTTCCGGCATAGAACGGAAGAGCCTGCGGAACAATTCCTTTTTTGTCTGCCAGGTCACTTTTGAAATAAAGGTCATGAGCCAGCTTTTGAAGGAATGTATTGCTGAATGATTCGGATTCGGTGATTTCCTTCGCTGCAATTTTGGCATTGACAATGTCTGTAACATCTTCGATACGTTCGATAAATGTAAATTTCAGTCCCGGAGTAGGAAGCTCCTTGTCTCTGGAAGTAGCCCAGAAACCATCTGTCAGATAATCGTGCTCAACACTACTATGTTGCTGGATGGAAGCGTAGCCACAGTGGTGATTGGTTAGAATTAAACCTTCGGGCGAGATAATTTCTCCCGTACATCCACCTCCGAATATACCTACGGCATCTTTGAGAGAAACGCCGTTTGGATTATATAAGTCCTGGGCTTCCAGTTTTAATCCCTGTTTTTTCATCATGTCTATGGAGTGTTGCTGTTGCATCAATTGCAATAGCCACATACCCTCATCCGCTCTAACGGAAAATACAAAAAGCGCAGCCAGCGCTACCAGATAAAATCTTAGTTTGTTCATTATTTAATGATAAAATTTGAATATATGATTGTTAATATGTTCTGTTTCTCATTCTCAACTCTCCACTCTCAATTCTCCGTTTCTTAAAGCTTCCATGATATTAGCAGGCGGACGTTGATTCATCAGTTCGTTTTTCATAAAGTCCATGTAAGGAGCTACATGTTTAAAGAACTGATAATAACCTTTGCATAAGTAGTTCAATCCCGGTTCACCTTCTGCCGTTTGGCTAAAACGATTTTTCGGGCATTCCCCGTTGCAGGCAAACAGGAACTCACACTCTTTGCATTGAGTAGGGAGAGACTGGTATTTCATGTTCCCGAAGTTGTGCTGACGCTCGCTATGCATCATTTCTACCAGTGTCTTACTGTAAATGTTGCCTAACTTATATTCGGGGAATACAAAGTGGTCGCAAGAATAAACGTCTCCGTTGAATTCCATTACACCGGCATGTCCGCAAGTCTTTGCCATCGTGCATATACCGGGTTGCTCACCCATCCAGTTGGCCAGGGTAGAATCGAATATCTGCACATAGTATTTGCCGACATCTTCTTTCACCCATTCGTCAAAGAGAGTACAGAGAAAGTTCCCCCATTGTTCCGGAGTGATTGAAAAGTCAGCCAGTGTTCCGGCTTTATTTTCGGCAAGAGAAGCGAGATGACGTCCGTCTTCATGCGAAAGAATACGTTCAACGATGGGAGCGAACTGGATATACTGACAACCGATTTCTTTGAAGAAACGATAAAACTCCAACGGATATTCGGCATTGAAGTCATTGATAACTGCCATTGCATTCCATTCTACCCCGTGTTTCTTCAGAAGATTGATGCCTTGCATCACTTTCACAAAAGAAGGTTTTCCCAATTTGTTTTTGCGATACTCGTCATGAAACTCCTGCGGACCGTCGATGGAGACACCTACCAACCAATTGTTTTCACGGAAGAATTCGCACCATTCGTCAGTGAGCATAGTTCCGTTGGTCTGGATGCAATTGTCGATCGTACGTCCGCGGGCGTATTTCTTTTGCAGTTCCATTGCCTTTTTATAGAAGGAGAGCGGTCGCATCAGCGTTTCTCCTCCGTGCCAGGTGAAAAGTACCTGCGGCATGGTTTGTGAGTTAATGTACTCGTCGATAAACTTTTCCAGAAGTTCATCGCTCATTACGTGTTTCGGATTGTCTTTGTATAGGTTGGCCTTTTCCAAATAATAGCAATACTCGCATGCTAGGTTGCATACGGCACCTACAGGCTTTACCATTACATAAAGCGGTTTGGCAAAAGGGGCAAATGTTGATGTTTTCATGACTGCAAAATTAGATAAACTAAATGAAAAAAATAGCCTTACACCTATGTTTATAAGGATTATTAAAGAAAAGAGTCTTACAAGATTTAAATATTGATAAAATGTTTCTTTGAATTCTGAATCAGTTGTACCTTTGTGCACAGAATTTAATGAATAAATGAACGTGAATAAAATTTTGCCTTTTTTGCTTTTGCTTCCGTTTCTGGCTTCCTGTACCAGTAAGTACAAGATTGAAGGAACATCTTCAGTGAATAGTCTGGATGGAAAGATGCTGTATCTTAAATCTCTGCGTGATGGCGAGTGGGTGAAGCTGGATTCTGCTGAAGTGGTGCATGGTCTGTTTTCAATGAAAGGGAAAATAGATTCCGTACAGATGGTGACGCTTTATATGGATGAAGAAAGCATTATGCCGATCGTTCTAGAAAGTGGAAAAATAACAGTTACTATCAGCAATACGGACTTGAAGGCAGTGGGAACTTCTTTAAATAATGCGTTGTACGAGTTTATCAGCAAAAGAAACCAATTAGAAGAAAGTATCAGCGAACTGGAGCAGAAAGAAACCCGTATGGTATTGGATGGAGGGGATTTGGATGAAATTCACAGTCAGCTGGTGGTGGAAGGTGATTCACTGATGCAAGCGATGAATCAGTATGTGAAAACGTTCATTTCCGACAATTACGAAAATGTATTGGGACCCAGTGTATTTATGATGCTTTGCAGCTCTTTGCCCTATCCTATTATGACTCCGCAGATAGATGATATTATAAAGGATGCTCCTTACTCTTTTAAAGATAATAAGCTGGTAAGAGAATTCCTGTCTAAAGCAAGAGAAAACATGAAGTTGATAGAAGAACATCAACGATTGGAACAAAATGCTTCAACAAATAAGTAATACTTGAGTTTTTTGTGTATTTTTGCATAAAACTCAAGTAAAATGAAAACGACTACTGTTTCGGTATACGCCGCTTTCTTTTTTATTTTAGTCTTATCGGTTTCTTGTCGTAGAGATTCGGAGGCCTCCGATGTGGCGTTCCAGAAGATCGAAATATGTATGGAATCTCTTCCGGATACGGCTCTGTATCTATTAAAATCAGTTCCTCATCCTGAAAAATTGCGTGGAAAGTCGCAGGCGGATTATGCGCTTTTATTAACGCAGGCAATGGATCAGAACTATGTGAAGTTTACTTCTGATTCGTTGATTGCATTGGCACTGAATTACTATACTGTAGAGCGTGGTGACACTGCCATGCGTGCTAAAGCACAGTATTATTATGGTAGAGTGCTGCGTGAATTGGGTAAAGATGAAGAGGCTTTGTCGTTCCTGTCTTCAGCAAAGGAAATGTTCGGGAAGATTCAATGTTGCAAGATGTTTGCCATGGCTACTGATGAAATAGGGATGGTGAACCGGAAAAAGAAATTGTATCAGGAGTCATTGAAGAATTTTCAGGAGTCATACGCTATCTATGAAGAGTTAAAAGATTCTGTGGGCATTGTCAGAGCCGGGCAGAATATAGGCCGGGCTTATTTGTTTCAGAATAACTGGGATAGTTGCTATTTCTATTATAATAATGCTTTAGAATTAGCCAGAAAAAAACAGTATCCGTCTGAAGTTTCCATTTTACATGAGTTGGGTATCCTGTATCGTTCTATGGGAGAGCTGAAAAAGTCAGAACGCTATTTCCTTGCTGCTTATAAAAAAGAAACGGATGAAGAAAGGAAATATGTAGAGTGTATGTTTTTGGGATATTTGTATATACAAATGGGGGATGTGGAGAATGCCAGGAAATACTTTAAGATGAGTATAAATTCCTCTAAAGAGTATACCCGTATTGATGCATACAACAATTTATACTTTTTGGAAAAGGATATTGATAATTTTGAAGAAGCAATTACTTATCATGAAAAAGCGGATTCCATTGTCAGCGTATTGGATGAGGTCGATTCTTTGGAGTTGATAACAGAACTGCAAAAGCAGTATGAGAACGAAAAACTCCGGAGCGATAATTTACAAATGAAAATGCACCGTACGGTTTTTCTGTTTTGCGGTACGATTGTTTTTCTGATTGTAGCCTTCTATATGTGTTATTACTATTACAAAAGTAGGAACCATAAAAAGAAGATTGCCGAGATTGAATCCCAGATTAGAGATAATGAAGAGGAGATAAAGCGATATCAGCAGGAGATGGAAGAAATCCAGGAGTTGAAAGACCAAGTGCTGGAAGAGAACCGCATACTCGAAGAAAATCGAATGAAGGTAGGCGAGTTGAATGGAAAGATTGTGCTTTTGAGTATGCAGAACAAAACCTTATCGGGGTTGTTGAAAGAACTAGGAGGAGAGTTAACAGTCGGACCATCTTCTGAACAGTATATATCTGCTTTTCGATTATTGCTTGCTATCAAAGAGGGAACATTAAGAGGTAAGTTGTCTGATGGAGAACGCTATAAATTGTTTAGTCTGTTTGATTTACTCTATGCTAATTACGTTACCCGATTGCTTGACAAAGCTCCTTTATTGACAAAACGTGATCTTGAAATCTGTTGCTTCCTTAAATTTGGGCTGACTAATGAAGAGTTGGCTCGTATTTTCCAGACCTCTTCCGACTCGGTAACCAAGGCGAAGGGGAGACTAAAAGGCCGGTTAGGCATTTCTTCACAAGAAGATTTAAATGCATTTTTAAGGGACTTTTGATAAATAAAAAATGAATTGTCCGGGTCAATAACAGAATCAAAATATGTATTTTATTGAATTTTAGATCTTTACGATGAATCAGACACACTGATTTTGTCCGGGTGACTTTTTTTGTGTTTTCAGATGCATGCCGTACTTTTGACCTAACAAAAACCAAATAGCTATATGAAAAATCCTAATGAATTATCTGCTACCTCTTCATGGAGAGGTAACGAATTGCAGTTGATAGAACAGAAAGCCAACATTGTTGTCGGAGTAGCTAATTCTCGTACGCGGTTAAGGATAGGAGTTCTATTAAGTAAATATTCAGAGTATCAGGTGGATTATATATCCTCCGAGAGTGAAACAGGTAAACTGATTGAAGAAGCCGATCTAATAATTGGAGCGGGATTACTGCCTATGAAGGGGTGTTACGCCGGAAACCGGTGATTGTAGTGGGGGATTATGGTCTTGGAGGCTTGGTCACTCCGGATACATTCCGTAAGCATTATAACAATCGGTTTAGAGGAAAGATTAATGGTGCAAGAGGTGAATCTTTCTCATTGGAGAATTTAGAAAAAGAAATTCATAAAGGTTTTAATTTGACTTTTCAAGAATTGCAAATGATGTCAAACCAAACCATAACTTTGCAAAACATCTAAATATCTGAATTCTTTAATTTAATAGTTTGATGCATAAAACTGGTTAGGAGTGTGGGGGTGCGTGAGCATCCCCATATTCATTTTAGGTATAATACACAGATTACCGGTCTTGATCTTCGTTTTTCACCATTCCCTTATGTTGCTCCGGGAGGGCACTTTCAACAGCTGCGTATGCCTCTGCCATGGTTGCCTTGATATTTTCCATGCCTTTTCCTTTGGGAGGAATAGGGTCGTGAATAGTCAGAATCATGCGATGGCGATGTATCCATTTGCCTGTGCGTGGAAGGATTTCAAATGAGCCATCGATAGTGACAGGTACCACTGCCAACTGTAAATCATCCGCCAATTGGAAAGCCCCTTTTTTAAAATATCCCATGTGTCCGGTAAAAGTGCGTGCGCCTTCGGGAAAGACCACCAGAGAAACTCCGTCTTTCAACGAGTCTTTTGCCTGCCGGATGGTTTCCAAAACCTTCTTCGGGCCGGAACGGTCTACAAAGATATGTCCTGCGCTTTCACAGGCTTTTCCGACGAATGGCAATTTACGCAGACTTTTTTTCATCATCCACTTAAAGTTTCTTCCAATGAAGCCGTAGATGAGGAAAATATCAAATGAACCCTGATGGTTAGGTACAAAAATATAGGAAGTTTTGTCATGCAGCTTTTCGCGCCCCTCAATCTTCACGGGAATCAACAGGAACAGACAAATTAATTGTGACCATATCTTCCCCGGATAATATCCCCAGAAGTGGGCTCCTCCCAAGAGGGAACCTACAATAGTGACGATTGCCGTAAGGATGGTCAGCACTAATAAAATAGGCAAAGCGATGCAAATCTGATAAATATAATACAGTATCTTCATAGGGTTGGATTTTTATCCTGCAAATATACATGATTATTGGTAAAAAAGAGAGGCAGATGCGAGATAATCTTTCCGATTGTGTTATTTTTGTCTCTTGTTAGTAGAGATAGTTATAAAATTATGATACGTATATTACATACTGCCGACTGGCATTTGGGACAAACCTTTTTTGGATATGATCGCACGGGAGAACATGAGGTATTCCTGAATTGGCTGGCAGAAGAAATTCGTCAGAAAGAGATTGATGCATTGATTATAGCCGGAGATGTTTTTGATGTTTCCAACCCTTCCGCTGCATCCCAAAGCATGTATTATCAGTTTATTTATCGGGTGACAGTGGAGAATCCGAATCTGCAGATTGTCATTGTAGCCGGTAATCATGATTCGGCAGCACGTCTGGAAGCTCCTTTGCCTCTGTTGCAGGCTATGCGGACAGAAGTCAGAGGGGTGGTGCGCAAACTTGAAGGTGGAGAAATTGATTATGACCATTTGATCGTGGAACTGAAGAACCGGAAAGAGGAAGTGGAACTGCTTTGCATGGCTGTCCCTTTTTTGCGCCAGGGGGATTATCCGGTCGTGCAGACGGAAGGCAACCTGTACGCGGAGGGAGTTCGCGAACTATATTCGCAGCTTCTGCAAAGGCTATGGAAGCAAAGGACAGCGAATCAGTCGATTCTTGCCATCGGTCATTTGCAGGCTACAGGATCGGAGATTGCAGAAAAAGATTATAGTGAACGTACTGTGATTGGTGGTCTGGAATGTGTATCGCCGGAAGCTTTTTCCGAACAGATAGCGTATACGGCATTGGGGCATATACATAAAGCGCAGCGAGTGTCGGGAAGGGAGAATGTGAGATATGCAGGAAGTCCTATTCCGATGTCTTTTGCAGAGAAACATTATCATCATGGAGTCGTGATGGTGACTTTTGACGGAGGTTGTGCAGTGGACATTGAACGGTTGGAATGCCCGAAATTAATCCCTTTGGTAAGTGTGCCGAATGGAGAACCTGCCTTGCCGGAAGTGGTGTTGGAAGCTTTGAAAGAATTGCCGGAGACAAAGGATGTAGCTCCTTATTTAGAAGTGAAGGTACTGCTGGAGGAGCCGGAACCCATGCTTCGGCAGGAGATTGAGGAGGCATTGGCAGATAAAAATTATCGATTGGCACGCATTGTGTCTACCTATCGCACCGATGTAGAAAATAAGGAGAAAGAAAACGAGAACTGGAAGAGAGGATTGCAGGAGATGTCTCCCTTACAGATTGCGCAGTCTGCCTTTGAAAAGATTTATCAGGTGGAAATGCCTGCCGAACTGACAGGTTTGTTTCAGGAAGCCTATTGGGCTGCTACTCATAAAGAAGAGGAGGAAGAAGAATGAAAATACTGGCTATACGATTGAAGAATCTGACTTCGATAGAAGGGACAGTAGAAGTCGATTTTACAGCAGAACCATTACATTCTGCAGGTATATTTGCCATTTCGGGACCTACGGGTGCCGGTAAGTCTACTTTACTAGATGCTTTATGTCTGGCACTGTATGATAAAGCTCCCCGTTTCGCAACTTCGGTGGAAAGTGTGAATCTGGCAGATGTAGGAGACAATCAAATAAATCAGTCCGATGTAAGAAATTTATTGCGTCGGGGAACAAGCGACGGTTATGCGGAAGTCGATTTCTTAGGCATTGACGGACGGCGTTACCGTTCTCGCTGGTCGGTAAGACGGACAAGAAATAAGATAAGCGGTTCTTTGCAGCCACAAACGCTGGAGGTGAAAGAGCTGGATACGGAGAAAGAATTCCAGGGTACCAAAAAAGAGTTGTTGATTCAGTTGGTGGAGTTGGTGGGGTTGACGTATGAGCAGTTTACCCGTACCGTATTATTGGCGCAGAATGATTTTGCGACATTCCTGAAATCGAAAGGAGCGGCCAAAGCGGAGTTGCTTGAGAAGTTGACGGGAACCGGTGTTTATTCCCGGATTTCTCAAGAAGTCTATGCCCGGAATAAGGCGGCACAGGAAGAAGTCACTTTGATTCAGAATCGAATGAATGTGATCGAATTGATGCCGGAAGAAGAATTGCTTGCTTTACAAAAAGAGAAAGAACTGTCGGCCGAAAAGCGTGTGACAGGAATCAAACTGCTGGCGGAACAGAATGAACAACTGAATGTGGTTCGTTCATTAAAAATGCAGGAAGATCTTTGGAAGAAGAAGCAACAGGAAGAACAGGAGGAGCAAGCAAGATTGAAAATGTTACAGGGCGCATTGGCTTCACAAGAAGAAGGATTGGTGCATTTCAAGGCACAATGGGAAGCCATACAGCCGGACTTGAAGAAAGCCCGTCAGTTGGATGTACAGATACAGTCACAGCAGGACAGTTACACACAATCGAAACAGATGTTACAGTCCGCTAATAAACAGGTGTCGGAGCAGGAACAAAAAATGCGGATGGCTACGGAGCAGTTGCAGGTTTCTTATTCTTCTCTGAACCGTTTGCTGAATCATGTAGGAATAGAAGAAGCGTTGCAGCTAGAACAGGTGGAAGAAATTCTACGGCAGGAAGCAGACAAACTGACAGCCGGGATAAATACGAATGAAGAGCGGTTGTTGCGATTAAACTCTTTCGGATATCCGTTATTGACCGAAGAACAGATGAAGTTGCAAAAAGAGCTGACACGCCAACAGAATATCCGGCAATTGACGGAAACGCAGACGAAAACAAAGGCAGAAATAGAACGGTTGGAGAAAGAAACAACTGATTGCCTGAAACAATTGACGGAACAAGAAACTGCATTGAAAGTAACTCAACGCCTTTACGAAAATGCACGTATGGCAGTGGGAAAAGACGTGAAAGCATTGCGTCAGCAATTGCAGGAGGGGGAAGCTTGTCCGGTTTGCGGTAGTACGGTGCATCCTTACCATCAGGAACAGGAGGTAGTAGATACTCTTTTCCGGAGTATAGAACAGGAGTATAATGCAGCAGTAGCAAACTGTCAACAGATCAATAACCGGAGCATTGTTTTGCAACGTGATTGGACGCATCAGAAGATGGTGGACGGACAGATTGGAGAACAGTTGGCGGCATTGTATAAAGTTGGGATCGATGCTAGTAACGAAGAGCAGATACAACATCGTTTGACGGAACTGGCAGAACGTATTTTAGAATATCGTAATCTTTATGCAGAATGGCAACGCAGCGATGAAGAAATTAAAAAGATGCGTGCGCATTGTGAAGCTCTTCGTGAGAATGTATCTCTTTGTCGCCTGGCGATGCAGAAAGTATCGTCTGCTAAAGAACAGTTGGTGTTATTGCAGAATGCTGCTTCAGCCGAACAAAAGAGATTTGAAGTTATAGAGAAAGCGTTGAATGTGCTCTGTCAGGAACGTTCGCAACTGTTGAAAGGAAAAAGTGCGGATGAAGCGGAAGCAGCCGTGGCAAAAAGAGAAAAAGAGCTGAATTTGGCTTTGGAGAAAGCACGCAAAGAGGTAGAGGCTGTGCACAATCGCCTTTCTGGTCTGCAAGGAGAGATGAAGCAAATTACGCTGGCTATTGGAGAATTGCAGGAACAGTATAAAAAGATTGGGTCTCCCGAACAACTTCCCGAAATAATAAAGAAACAACAGGAGGAAAACCTGAATACCGAACGTGCTCTTTCTACTATGGAAGCCCGTCTGCTACAACAAGCAAAGAATAAGCTAACTGTGGAGCAGATTGCGAAGGAGCTGGCAGAGAAACAGACGATTGCCGAACGTTGGGCGAAACTTAATAAACTGATAGGCAGTGCGGACGGAGCGAAATTTAAAGTGATAGCTCAAAGTTACACTTTGAATTTACTGTTGCTTCATGCCAATAAACATTTATCCTACCTTTCTAAACGCTATAAGTTGCAACAGGTTCCCGACACGTTGGCGCTTCAAGTGATAGATTGTGATATGTGTGATGAAATACGGACTGTGTACTCTCTTTCCGGTGGTGAATCATTCCTGATATCTTTGGCGTTGGCTTTGGGTTTGTCTTCCTTATCAAGCAATAACCTGAAAGTGGAATCTCTTTTTATTGATGAAGGATTCGGCTCTTTGGATGCGGAAAGCCTGCGTACGGCAATGGAAGCATTAGAACAATTACAGATGCAGGGACGGAAAATCGGAGTTATTTCTCACGTACAGGAGATGAGTGAACGAATTTCTGTTCAGGTGCAAGTGCATAAGAAAGTGAATGGAAAGAGTGTGCTTACCGTTGTAGGGTAAGCACATCCATTATCTCCTTTTACATTAATTCGTTCAATTCGCTTAAATTCTTCTTTATTTCGTGGATGCGATTTAAGAACTTCTTGCGGTAAATCCATAAAATCAATCCTAGTCCTCCGCCCCATAACAGGATAAAGAAGGCTATCATGCCTATTCCATATTGCCACACTTGCCAGTAGATAAATGAGAGTACAGCCAGTACCAAGAGGAAAGCAATGGCAATCAGTCGTTCTCTGATGGTCCATCGGTGTATACGGTTCACGCGGCTGATTACCTCTACCAGAGGCATCTCGTCTATTTGAGTCCGTTGGAGAAAGCGGGTGGTGACGATGTCCCAGCAAAGTGCGGGAATCCATGCGAAAATGATAATGATGTAGATCGGGTTCAATCTGTTGTGCAACAACACCTCCGCTAAAAACAAGATCAATATCGGCAAAGAAATCAGAATAAGCTTGATGTTCAGGCTGGCAATGGCATGGATACCTTTGTCTGCATGCCTTATCAGCTTTTCAAGCTCTTCTTCTTTGATGAACTCTTTATCTTTCAAGTGTTCATCCAGGGCATTCCAAGATTTTTTCAGTTCTTCCAGTTCCATATATCTTATTCCTCCTTTTTCATTCTTTTAAGTTTGTCTTTGATACGGCTTAGTTTAGTCGCTACATTGGTAACCGTTAGTCCGGTAATTTCTGCTATTTCTTCATAACTTTTGTCTTCGAGATAGAGCAGGATAATTGATTTGTCTAGTTGTCCCAGCTGGTTAATCATCTGATAAAGCTGTTTCAGCATTTCGTTGATCGGGTCGTGTGCTTCTATGGTCCAGTCAGTATCTTTGGTGAGACTGACAATTTCCGGTACATTCTTTTCTTTACGATAAAAACTGATACAAGTGTTGAGGGCAATACGATAAATCCATGTAGATACTTTACATTCTTTTCTGAATTTAGGATAGGCTTTCCAAAGATTCAGTAGCACATCCTGATAAAGGTCATTGAGCGGAGCATTGGGGTTGGCGTACAGATAGCACACTTTGTAGATCACCCGTTCATATTCGCGGATTACCGACAAGAACTCTTGCTCAATAGGAGGATTGGCTTCTGTTGTTTGTTCTCTCATGAAGTCTATGATTGCTTTTCTGGTTAGTTAGTCGTGAGAAAAGGAGAAAAATCACAGGAGAATGATGATTATTGAAGATTCGCTGCCAGAAACTTGCGCATTTCTTCGATGCTTTTTCCCCGGCGGCGGGTATAATCTTCGAGTTGGTCTTCTCCAATCTTTCCTACAGAGAAATATTCGGAAGCCGGATGTGAAAACATAAGTCCGCAAACAGAAGCGTGCGGATACATGGCCCCGTTTTCAGTCAATGAAATACCTATCTGTTTCATGTCCAGCAGTTCATCCAACAGGAAGTTGACAGACTGATCCGGTAAAGACGGGTAGCCGACGGCAGGGCGAATACCTTGATATTTCTCGACCAATAAATCCGCTATGCCCAGATTTTCTTCTTTGGCATATCCCCATGCTTCTTTTCGTACATACTCATGCATCTTTTCTGTTGCAGCTTCTGCCAGTCGGTCGGAGAGGGTTTGGACAAGCAAGTGTTTATATGGATCCTGTTCATACAGTCCTTCCATGTCCGCATCAATAGAAGAAGCAAAAGCACCGATGGTGTCGGGGATGCCGGAAGAAAGAGGACGGATAAAGTCGCTTAGACAAAGGAAAGGACTTCCATCTCTTTTGGGTGTCTGCTGACGCAGTAAAGGAAAGGTGACGAATTGGTCTTTTTCTTTCTCAATAATCAAATTATCTCCGTCAGCGTTCGCTTTACAGAGCTTGAATAGGGTCTTTACCTCATAATCCCGGTCGAGTAGATCAAGCATCCGGTTGGCTTCTTTAAATAGCTGCATGGCTTCGGAGGCCTTGCTACGTTCTTCTTCCGGAAAAGTCGTCAGCCACGAAGCACGACAGGCATCACATCCGTGAATGTTGGCGATGGCTGCAAAACGTGGCTGGAAACCCCATGCGTGGAAAAAGTAAATCCAGTTGATGTAGGGAGTGACTGTATGTATTTTATAAGATAGAATCATAATTTATACAATTAAATGGGAATTTAGCGGTTAAATGGGAATTTATCGGTTAAAATGGGAATTTTGCAGTTAAATGAGAATTTATCGGTTAGGCTGAAAGCCTTACAATTATATATTTATTGGGATGTCCTGAAAGGGCTTAATTATATAGCGTAGGGCAACGCCCTACGAAAAAAACACACCAGCCACAAGCCCTGAAAGGGCGGAACCGTATACAATTATGCCCTTTCAGGGCGCAAATTCAGATTGTCGTTTTT
>NZ_GG774821.1:67796-86247 GCF_000163675.1 Bacteroides sp. D22
TAGCGTAGGGCAACGCCCTACGAAAAAACACACCAGCCACAAGCCCTGAAAGGGCGGAACCGTATACAATTATGCCCTTTCAGGGCGCAAATTCAGATTGTCGTTTTTACGTAGGGCGTTGCCCTACGCTATATAATTAAGCCCTTTCAGGGCACTCCGCAAAATTATCATTTATCGTTCGAAGAACAATTCTTGTCCGCGATAAGTCTCGTCTATTTCTCCGTTGTTATATAACAGATGTCCGTTTACAAATGTTTTCTCTACTTTCCAGTCGAATGTGTGTCCCTCTAATGGACTCCATTTACATTTGCTTAGAATACAATCAGTTGTTACAGTCCATTCGCTTCCGGGGCGGACTAATACCAGGTCAGCCTGATAGCCTTTGCGGATGAATCCCCTGTCTGGTATCTCATACATCTGTGCAGGAGCATGAGCCATTTTTTCTACTACTTTTTCGATAGTAAACACTCCTTTATCTGCCAACTCCAGCATGCTGACTAGCGAGAACTGAATCATCGGCATCCCGGACATTGCCTTTAATGCACCTCCTTCTTTTTCACTAAGCAAGTGTGGGGCATGGTCGGTTGCGATGGCATCAATCAGACCGCTGTTGACAGCCTCTTGCAAAGCTTTCCGGTCTTGCGCTGTCTTAATGGCAGGGTTGCATTTGATGCGGGCACCCAATGTCTGATAATCTTCTTCCGTAAAGAGTAGATGGGAAACGCAGGCTTCTGCCGTAATTTTTTTTTGTGCCAGAGGAACGTTGGAAAACAGACTCAACTCTTTAGCGGTGGAAATATGCATGATGTGCAGGCGGGCATTTGTTTCCCGTGCCAGTTGCACAGCCAGCTCGGACGAACGATAGCAAGCCTCTTCCGAACGGAGAAGCGGATGAAGAGCCAGAGGTACATTGTCTCCGTATTCTTTCTTGTATTTATCCGTATTTTCTTTGATAATTCCCTGGTCTTCGCAATGGGCGGCGATGAGCAGATCGGTTCCACCGAATATATTACGCAAGCTGGCCATCCGGTCTACCAGCATATTGCCGGTGCTTGAACCCATAAATAACTTCACGCCACAAACCCGGTGTTTATCCAGTTGCGCAAACTGGGTATAGTTATTATTCGTTGCTCCGAAATAGCAGGAATAGTTGACTGCTGATTTCTCGCCTAGTAGGATGAATTTCTCTTCCAAAGCCTCCAGCGTCGTAGTCTGCGGGTTTGTATTGGGCATGTCCATGATGGAAGTGACACCTCCTGCTGCAGCGGCATGGCTTTCTGTGGTAATATCAGCTTTATGAGTCAGTCCGGGATCGCGGAAATGAACATGTTCGTCGATGGCACCCGGCAGGAGATAACACCCGCTCGCGTCAATGACTTCGTCACAAGGGGCAGTTGCTTTTTCTTCACCCACCAATATTTCGGCTATCTTTTCATTTTCAATGACTACTGAACCCAGTACTTTTCTTCCTTCGTTAACAATAACGGCGTTTTGAATCAGTGTACGTTTCATGACTTTTGCGGGAATTTATGGAACCAACTATTTACTTTTAATTTAATCACACCAAATATGGCCTCTCCAAAGATGCTGCTATTCATTTTGGAAGTTCCTAGTTCACGATTAATGAAAATCACGGGAACCTCGATGATTTTAAAACCACATTTGTAAGCAGTGAATTTCATTTCAATCTGAAAAGCATATCCCTTAAAACGGATATGATCCAAATCAATCATTTCCAGTACCTGACGGCGGTAGCAGACAAATCCGGCAGTCGTGTCGTGTACGGGTATTCCTGTGATGAACCGCACATATTTGGAGGCAAAGTACGACATTAATACCCGTCCCATCGGCCAGTTCACTACATTTACTCCGCTGATGTAGCGGGAGCCGATGGATACATCTCCACCCTGTTCCGAACAAGCCTGATACAAACGGGGCAAATCGTTCGGATTATGACTGAAGTCGGCATCCATTTCAAAGATATACTCGTATGCGTGTTCCAGTGCCCATTTAAATCCGGTAATATAGGCAGTACCCAATCCCAGTTTCCCTTTACGCTCAATCATAAAAAGCCGTTCGGGAAATTCTTGTTGCAAGGTTTTTACGATGGTTGCCGTTCCGTCCGGAGAGCCGTCTTCTATTACCAGAATATGGAATACTTTGGGAAGGCCGAATACGGCACGGATGATATTTTCTATGTTCTCCCGTTCATTATAGGTAGGGATAATTACAATGCTATCCGATGTCTGCATATAGATACTATAAAATTTAAAACAAAAGTAGTTCTTTTCCTTTAGTTATAGCCGAACTAAGGAAAATTTAACGTGAAGAGCAGAAGGCAATCTTTTGTTTCTCGGTGTGGAACACTTTGTTTCTCACCGAGAAACTTTGGGGGGATGAAAACTTTCCCACACTTATGTCTGTCCTGCGATTCTTTTTTGTAATTTTGCGGGGAAATTTTATAGGTATGACAATAACTGAATTGCAACAACAATATGCTGCCCACCCCAATATGGCAGTAATGAAACGCTTGTTGAAGGACACTTCTGTTCAGACTGTTTTTTGCGGAGGACTGTGTGCATCTGCTGCTTCTCTTTTTTCTTCTGTATTGGTACAAGAGGGTGGTTGTCCGTTTGTCTTTATTTTAGGTGATCTTGAAGAAGCCGGCTATTTTTATCATGACTTGACGCAGATATTGGGTACGGAAAAGGTGTTATTCTTTCCATCTTCATTCCGTCGCTCTATTAAATATGGGCAAAAAGACGCAGCCAATGAGATTCTGCGCACGGAAGTACTTAGCCGCTTGCAAAAAGGGGAGGAGGGACTATGTATCGTTACGTACCCGGATGCATTGGCAGAGAAAGTAGTGTCGCGAAAGGAATTGAGCGATAAAACCCTGAAACTGAATGTAGGGGAGAAAGTGGATACCACGTTTATCACTGATGTGTTGCATAGTTATGGCTTCGAATACGTAGATTATGTATATGAACCGGGGCAATACGCTGTTCGCGGTAGCATTATCGACGTTTTCTCTTTTGCTTCGGAATATCCTTATCGTATTGATTTCTTTGGTGATGAAGTAGAAAGTATCCGTACCTTTGAAGTTGAGTCCCAATTATCCCGCGAGAAGAAAAGTGGAGTGTCTATTGTTCCCGATTTAGCAGTGACAGGAGACGTGACAACTTCCTTTTTGGATTTTATCCCGAAAGATACTACTCTGGCAATGCGCGATTTTCTTTGGTTGCGTGAACGAATCCAGGTGGTGCATGATGAAGCGTTGACTCCCCAGGCAATAGCTGTCCAGGAAGCCGCAGAGAATGGAGGTATTACATTGGAGGGAAAATTGATAGACGGCAGTGAATTTACTGTACGAGCACTCGATTTCCGTCGATTGGAATTTGGTAACAAACCAACCGGAACGCCGAATGCCAGTGTTACTTTCAATACATCTGCCCAACCCATCTTTCATAAGAATTTCGATTTGGTAGCTTCTTCTTTCAAAGATTATTTGGAAAAAGGTTATTCGCTATATATCTGTAGTGACAGTATGAAGCAGACAGATCGTATCAAGGCTATTTTTGAAGATCGGGGCGATCAGATTAATTTTACTCCCGTAGAGCGTACCATACACGAAGGGTTTGTAGATAACACACTGCGATTTTGTATCTTCACAGATCATCAGCTGTTTGACCGTTTCCATAAATATAATCTGAAAAGTGATAAAGCTCGTTCGGGGAAAGTGGCACTATCTTTAAAAGAACTGAACCAGTTTACTCCGGGGGATTATGTGGTGCATACCGATCATGGTATCGGACGTTTTTCCGGTTTGGTGCGTATACCGAATGGTGATACTACGCAGGAAGTTTTGAAACTAGTGTTTCAGAATGAAGATGTAGTGTTCGTTTCCATTCATTCCCTGCATAAAGTTTCCAAATACAAAGGTAAGGAGGGAGAGGCTCCCCGACTTAACAAATTAGGTACAGGGGCATGGGAGAAACTGAAAGAACGTACGAAGAGCAAAATCAAGGATATAGCCCGCGATTTGATAAAATTGTATTCGCAGCGTCGTCAGGAAAAAGGGTTTTCTTATAGTCCCGATAGTTTCTTGCAGCGTGAGTTGGAAGCATCCTTTATTTATGAAGATACACCGGATCAGAGTAAGGCGACGATTGATGTCAAAGCGGATATGGAAAGTGACCGCCCGATGGACCGTCTGGTCTGTGGAGATGTAGGATTTGGAAAAACAGAAGTTGCAATTCGTGCCGCTTTCAAAGCTGTTGCCGATAATAAACAAGTGGCCGTTCTGGTTCCGACAACGGTGCTTGCTTACCAGCATTTTCAAACATTCCGCGAACGTCTGAAAGGACTGCCATGCCGGGTGGAATATTTAAGCCGCGCACGTACTGCCGCACAAACCAAAGCTGTATTGAAAGGACTGAAGGATGGAGATGTCGGTATTCTGATAGGTACCCACCGTATCTTAGGCAAGGATGTTCAGTTTAAAGACTTGGGACTGCTGATTGTTGACGAAGAGCAGAAATTCGGAGTTTCCGTAAAAGAAAAGCTGCGTCAATTGAAAGTGAATGTAGATACACTGACAATGACTGCTACTCCGATTCCCCGTACCCTTCAATTCTCGTTGATGGGCGCGCGTGATTTGAGCGTGATTTCCACTCCGCCGCCTAACCGCTATCCGATTCAGACCGAAGTGCATACTTTTAATGAAGAAGTGATAACGGATGCCATCAATTTTGAGATGAGCCGCAACGGGCAGGTCTTTTTCGTCAATAACCGGATTGCGAACTTGCCGGAACTGAAAGCAATGATAGAGCGGCATATTCCGGATTGCCGTGTAGCAATCGGACACGGGCAGATGGAACCGACTGAACTGGAAAAGATTATTCTGGATTTTGTCAACTATGACTATGACGTGCTCTTGGCAACCACAATCATCGAAAGTGGTATCGATATTCCGAATGCAAATACCATCATTATTAATCAGGCGCAAAACTTCGGCTTGAGTGACCTCCATCAGATGCGTGGACGGGTAGGGCGTAGTAACAAGAAAGCATTCTGTTATCTGCTGGCTCCTCCGTTGAGTAGTCTGACTACCGAAGGGAGACGACGTCTTCAAGCAATTGAGAACTTTAGTGATTTGGGAAGTGGTATTCATATTGCCATGCAGGATTTGGACATTCGTGGAGCCGGAAATTTGCTCGGAGCCGAGCAAAGTGGCTTTGTTGCTGATTTAGGATATGAAACATATCAGAAGATTCTGACTGAAGCTGTCCATGAACTGAAAACAGATGAATTTGCGGAACTGTATGCTGATGAAATAAAAGGTGAAGGACAAATTAGTGGAGAAGAATTTGTAGAGGAGTGTCAGGTAGAAAGTGACCTCGAACTTTTATTGCCGGCCAATTACGTAACCGGCAGCAGCGAACGTATGTTGCTCTATCGTGAACTGGATGGACTGACATTGGATAAGGATGTGGAGGCTTTCCGCTCCCGCTTGGAAGACCGCTTCGGTCCGGTTCCCCGGGAAACGGAAGAATTACTCCGCATTGTTCCTTTACGTCGTTTGTCAGCTCGTTTGGGAGCAGAGAAGATTTTCCTGAAAGGCGGACGAATGACCTTGTTCTTTGTTTCCAATCCGGATAGTCCGTTCTATCAAAGTAAGGCTTTCGGTAAAGTGATAGACTATATGATGAAGTATACTCGGCGCTGTGATCTGCGTGAGCAAAATGGCAGACGGAGTATGTTGATTAAAAATGTTACTAATGTGGAGACGGCAGTCAGTGTGTTGCAGGAGATTGTGGCGTTGCCAGTGAAAGAAGAATAAATAAGCTTTTCGGGGAAGATAAGCGAGGAATTGTTTGTTTTATACCAAGGGGATCTTTATCTTTGTAGATATCTTAATAACTGATATGGCTAAGAAATCATATAAACCTCAAAATAATGAATTGCCACAGGTCAATGAACCAGTGGCTGCTTATCATGTAACTACTCCTAATGCAAATCTTTATGTTCCTACAGAATATGAACAGGAAATTATAATGCATTCTGAAAAAGATTATGAGGAGGGTAGATTGCATACTCAAGAAGATGTGGATAAGCTGGTGGAACAATGGCTAAGTTAAAAATAGTCTGGACAGAAACAGCGACTATTGTTTTTCAGCAAATTCTGACTTTCTATAATGTGAGAAATGGAAACACCCAATATAGCCGTTCCATTTATACAATGGTGAGAGACGTATTGCAATTAGTCGCTAAATATCCTTATATGTATAAAGCTACTTCTGTTCCTAATATACGTGTTTTTCATTGTGATTATTTCAAAGTCTATTATCGGGTACTTGAAAAGCAGATTCTTGTGGAAGCTGTTTTTGATACTCGCCAAGATCCTGATAAGGCTCCTTTTTAGAGGTGGTTTTGTAAGTGATGGAATGGAGCGAATTATCTTTTTCCGTATAATTTGTCTATCAAATCAGAACGTCCGATACGTCTCAACTCATTGATGATATTTCTCCTTTCTTCCGGCTTATACCAGAAGAAGAACTGTCGTTGTGCTAGTTTCTCCCGTTGGGTTTTAGCACTGAATATCGGTTCTAACGTGTATGGATGGAATCCGGTATACCAAGCTTCGGTAGCAACCGTCATCGGAGTAGGAGTGAAGTCCTGCACTTGTTCCAGGTGGAAGTCCAGACGTTTAGTGATAACGGCAAGTTCCGCCATATCTTCTTCTTTGCATCCGGGATGCGAGGAAATGAAATACGGAATCAGTTGTTGACGTAGATTCTCTTCCCGGTTGATACGGTCGAATATCCTTTTGAATGTTTCAAATTGCTCGAAAGAAGGTTTGTGCATCACAGATAATACCCGGTCACTGGTATGTTCCGGAGCTACTTTCAGCCGACCACTTACGTGATTGACAATCAATTCACGGGTATACTCGGCAGTGCTGCGGTTGATCGCTTCATCTTTACTTTGATGAAGTAACAGGTCATAGCGTATTCCGCTACCGATAAACGATTTTTTTATTCCGGGCAAGGCATCTACTGCACGGTAAATATCCAGTAAGGGGCGATGGTCGGTATTTAGATTCGGGCAAACTTTCGGATGGATACATGACGGTCGTTTGCACTTCTTGCAAATAGCTTCGTCTTTTCCTTTCATCTGATACATGTTAGCGGAAGGACCACCCAAATCGCTTAAATATCCTTTGAAATCGGGTAACTGGATGACCTCTTTCACCTCTTTCAGTATGGACTCTTTGCTACGGCTGACGATAAACTTTCCCTGATGAGCGGAAATGGTGCAGAAGGCACAACCGCCGAAACATCCCCGGTGAATGTTGATGGAAAACTTAATCATGTCATAAGCCGGAATCCGTTTCCCTTTATATTTAGGATGAGGTAGCCGGGTATATGGCAAATCAAACGAACGATCGAGATCTTCCTGGCTCATCGGAGGATATGGAGGATTGACTACTACTATCTTGTTTCCGACGGCTTGCGTGATTCGGGAAGCCGAATATTTGTTGGATTCTTCTTCGATATGCCGGAAATTGCTTGCCTGTTTCTTTTTATCTGCCAGACATTCTTCGTGCGAATAAAGTGGAAGGTCATCTTCGGCAGAGGTCCATTCTGTTGCACGACAAAGATAGGCTGTTTGAGGAACTGATCCGATGATTGTTCTGAATTTACTGCTTGTCAGTACTGGCTCTTCAGCAGTAAGCAGACTTTTCATATTCTTCACCAGGTCTGGAAGTGGTTTTTCTCCCATTCCGTAAATGAGCAGGTCGGCACCGCTGTCGCATAAAATGCTCTTTTGCACTTTGTCCTGCCAATAATCGTAATGACTTAACCGTCTTAAACTGGCTTCGATTCCTCCGATAACTACGGGAACATCCGGATAAAGTTTCTTTAGTATCTGGCTATAAACCGTAGAAGGATATTCCGGACGCATATCCGGACGACCGTCCGGGGTATATGCATCTTCGCTGCGCAATCGTTTGTTGGCTGTGTATTTATTTACCATTGAGTCCATACATCCACCGGAGATACCGAAGAATAGCCGTGGGCGTCCCAACTTCTTGAAGTCACGCAGGTCGTCACGCCAGTTGGGCTGGGGTACAATGGCTATTTTCAAACCTTCCGCTTCAAGAATCCGTCCAATAACGGCAGCACCAAAAGAAGGGTGATCCACATAGGCGTCAGCACTGAATAGAATGACATCCAATTCATTCCATCCGCGAAGTTCTACTTCTTTCTTGGTAGTAGGTAACCAGTCAGTCAATCGATATTCTTTCATGCTGCAAAGATACGGATAATAAAAAACATCCCAATGATTTTTTTATTCATTGAGATGTTTAACTTCGATTATCGGGATGTTTTGCTTCAATCATTGAGATGTTTTTTTATAACTTCCCATTGATTGTGAACTGTAATGTCATTTGTTCTCCATCATAGATTTCACGAAAACCGATACCTTGTTCGGACAGATATTCCTTTAGATCCTGAAACGCGTCAGCATGGTTCATGATAATCTCTATCGTTTCTCCCGGAGAGGCAGTGCACATTGCTCTTATTGCAGGAATCAGCGGACTGTATGCTGTTATTCCGCAGGTATCTACCGTAATCATTATTCCTCCTCTTCTTCCGCTTCCGTGTTGGAAAGCCAGGTAAGATAGAGCTTAATGAGCTGTTGCAGACCGAATGCCTTCATATTATTGTGATAAATCACGTCGATACAAAGGTCCAGCAAGTCTTTACTGTCTTCTTCCTGACTGGCGATAAGGGAGCGGATATTAAGTTTCAACTTATCCAGAACTGCTTCATCTACAATACCGGTACTGTCGATAAGATGACGGAACAGAGCATATTTCTCAATTGTTCTCAAGTTTTCATTAGATACTTCTATGCTGCGTGTACCGCTAGGATTTGCTTGTATAGTATACATTGTTTTTTAGTTTTAAAGGTTATTATAGTAGCAAAGATAGAATTTAAAATGAGAAACGGATTAAAAAAAAAGGATATTTTTTATTTTTGAGTAAAGAATCCCAAGATGCCTGCCATGATGGTTGCCCGATCCGCTTCCGACTGGATGCTTTCGAAAGGAAAGCCCAATACAAAAGTGCGGTAGTTTCCTTTGTAAGCGATACCTGCGCTCTGATTGCCGGGTACATACGTAAATACAGGGAAAGCAGTATCTACGGGAACGATGCAATCTGCTGCAGGAACCGCATAACTGTTCTCATTGGGCAGACGCGGGATCGTGATCGTGCGCCCCAATCCTTTAATCTGATTTGCACTCTTATCCGTCAGGCTACTTTGATAACCATATTTCAGTATTTTCTCTGTAAACTCCCGGTTGCCTTGTGTGCCGCTCATATCGCTTCCTACATAAGCACCGCTGACAAATAGACTACCTCCCGACTGACAATAACTGGTCATAATTCGTTGCATAGCCGAGGAGAATGTCTTGTAGTACGCTTTATTTGCGGGGTCTTCTTTTTCCAGTCCCAGGATATAATCTACCACCGGATAATCTTCTAACGTAACCAATCCGTTTTCTACCGCTTCGTCACTGCATGATACAAAACTATATTTGCCGGCTGCCTGAATCGCTTTTCCATGAATAAAAGGATAATCGAATGTGTTCCCTGCTATTTTCATTCCTTCTAACTCGTTTCCGCTATGTCCCAGACTGCCTTTTCCTTCTTTTCCGGCTTGTGTACGGTCGAAGCCTGTTTGTGCTCCGCAAAACGAAATGTTTGATATATACGGGACTCCGGGATCTTGTGATAAATCGAATCCTGCTCTTTCAGAAGTATTAATGACCGCCGGACCGCTGATTCTGTCAAAGCCATTGATGATAATTACCTTTTCCTGTTCGCGTTTGGCTTTATAAGCGGAAAGGATTTCGGAGGGAAAGCTTTCCCCGCCGCGGTTTACGGCAGTCACTTTGAATGAATAAACGAGCCCTGGTTCTATTTTAACGGTGTGGGACGTTTTGCTGACTAAGGTTCCATTGTCAAAGCCTCCATAACCGATGCGTGTATATACGATGTATTCCCGTGGGCGTGCAGTCGGTTCTTGCGGATCATCTTCACCTTTCCATGAAAGTTCCAATGTATTCTTTTTCTTTCCGAATTGAATGGCGAAATTGCTGACTGGTAGGGGCTGAACTATATATTCTTTATCATGCTGGCTGGTAATGAACTGCAAAATACCTTTATAAATGGCTCGTCCTACTGTAAACTTGAAGTTCGGATCATGCCCTAACTGCATATCTGCGAAGTTCTGATGGGAGAGCAGTTCGATAATCGTAGAAGGTGTAGCCGGGAGACGTGTTTCACTGTAATTCCGGTTCCACATACTGCGGCGTGTCCAGGGGATGCTGTAACTTGAATAAATATCTTTCTGAATCTGTGTGAGCAGAATATCGGCTAAGTCACGTGATGCATACCGGTCTGTTCCTGCATTCAGTTTTCCATTATTGAAATCGGTGGTATAGATACCGAGCGATCCGATAAGCTCATCAGTCTTGCTGCATCCGGCATCACTGTGCAACGCCATAGTCATTTCCAAAGGTACGCCTAAACCCGATTGTTGCGGGTTGTAGACAGAACTGCCCGACAAATAGTTGATAGCGTTGGAACGTGTGTTGATGTCGTCTGTATAGTCGTTTTCACCTTTACGTCCTGCATACACTTCGTATGGCATTCCCGCCCATTGCGCAGAGTAGCGTGCTCCTTCCAAATAACGGGGTAGCCCGCTGGTTCTTCCTCCACGGGCAATGTTTCCCATTCCACCTCCAAAACGTACTGCATCGGCGCATACAACTCCATGTTCGCTGCTCTCGTTGCTAAGTACCACCATGCCGTAGTCGTTGTTCCCTTTATCAAATTCAAACGTTCCGAGGTAAACCCATGTGCCTCCACCTATTTTCTGATTAACTTTAAATTCGGTTACTCCTCCGTTATGGAATACCAGATATTTGGCGTCGCTTACACTATTTGGGAGTGTCTGATAGGAAACATAAACGGCATACTTGCCTGTTGCCGGTAGAGTAGGTACCCATTCGGCAAATACCTGGTCTTTATTCTTCTTTTTCTTTCTTTCGGTTGGTATGAAACGACAGGTTCCGTCAGTGAAAGGATTCTCTCCCTCTTTGTAGATCGTTTTCTTTTGAGCAAATCCTCTTACCGGGGCATTTGTCCAATTAGCTTTTTTGCTACCCACTTCCAGATAAAGGGAAGCGTTGGGAGTGTCATTATCTACGATGATTTCATTCTTCTGCGTATCCCGTTCACGGGGAGTATAAACAATCGCTCCAGCATTTTCCAACATGGGAATCACGTATGGAAGAACGAAAGATTGAGTGAACATATCTTCCGTGGTGCAGAATAATCGAGGGCGTTGCCATCCCCATTCGTTTTTATCATTTTTGAAGTAGTTGCCGTGGCTTTGCCAGATTGCGATATGACGGTTTTGCAGTCCGCGTGAAATTTCATTGGGACGTGAAATGTTTTTCACCCAGGGAGCTCCTTTATAATCTATATTCAAAGATGACCGCTCCTTATCCTTTTTCTTATTCCGGTAGAAATTAGGAACCAAATCCTCAATAGGTTTTCCATCCGCATAAATGGTGAGCTGGTAATAATGAACAGGCCCCGGAAGCAGTTCTTTAACTTGATTATAAATGTTTTCTACAGTTTCCAGACGGAAAGGCTGATAGGCGAAACTCTCCGATGCATAGATTGCAATCGTCTTGCGATCATAATTTATATCGAAACTGTTCAGTTTAGGAGTGCTGATTTTGGCTGTTGCGGTATATTTGTTGAAGTAATCCGTCAGCCGTTCTTTTACATTTCTTTCAATATCTTGAGCGAAAAGAAAATTAGCACTTACAGTAAGGCATAGAAGAAACACTATTATCTTTTTCATTATTCAATGCTTTTGTTCTCATTTTCACCACAGAGGAAAGGAGAACACGGAGGGCAAATCTATGAAGCGATATAAAAATGGTTGTTCATAATAACTCTGTGTCCTCCTTTCCTCTGTGGTGAATTATCCCCGCAAAAATAACAAAAAAAGAGCGAGAAGTATCGAAACTTCCCACTCTTCTTTCATTGTTTTATATTCTCTTAATTAAGAATATTATTCTTATAAAGGAACGTATTCTACAAATGCTTCCATTGCTTCGTAAGAAGCCAGTCCTAACTTATCATACAAAGTAGCTGTGCCACGGTTGCGGTCTTCGCTACGTTGCCAGAACAAACGTTCGTCATTACCCAGGAACGGAGCGCTTTCCATCTGCGACTGATGTTTCAGGATAGAGTTACGTTTTGCACGAAGTTCTTCCGGACTGATCGGCACTGCCATTTCAATATTTTCGATTTCCCATTCAGCCCACGCACCACGGTACATCCAGATACGGCAGTCTTTCAGCCATTTGGCACCTTCTTCTTTTTCAAGATCAACGGCTGCGAATACGGCGTCCGTACATACACGGTGTGTTCCGTGCGGGTCGGCCAAGTCACCTGCAACGAAAATCTGATGAGGTTTCACTTCACGAAGCAAGTTACGTACGATTTCCACGTCTGCTTCACTGATCGGGTTTTTCTGAATCTTACCTGTTTCATAGAACGGCAAGTCTAGGAAGTGGCATCGTTCCAATGGTATATTGTTATAAGTACAGGCCGTACGGGCTTCACCACGACGAATCAGACCTTTGATAGTCAGAATGTCACGACTGTCCATATCACCATCTTTCTTCTCTTTCAAGAAATTACGTATTTCTGCATATTTCTCATTGATAACCTGATCTGCACTGTTATTGAAGAGTTGGTTGAATCCGTTGATGAAATGCATGAAACGAACTACTTCTTCGTCACCAACGGCGATATTACCGGAAGTTTCGTAAGCTACGTGTACTTCATGTTTTTGCTCTACCAAACGACGAAGCGTACCACCCATCGAAATAACGTCATCATCCGGATGCGGAGAGAAAATGATTACACGTTTCGGATACGGTTTTGCACGTTCCGGACGGTAGGTGTCATCAGCATTAGGTTTGCCACCCGGCCATCCGGTAATGGTGTGCTGTAAATCATTGAAGATTTTGATGTTTACATTGTACGCAGAACCGTAAAGTGCCAGAAGTTCACTCAAACCGTTTTCGTTATAGTCTTTATTTGTCAACTTCAGAATCGGTTTGCCGGTCAACTGACACAACCAAACAATGGCGCTACGGATTAGTTTATCATTCCATTCGCAAGAAGTTACCAGCCACGGACGTTGGATACGTGTTAAGTTCATAGCTGCTGAAAGATCAAGAGCTACATGCGCGTTGTTGTGAGTTTGCAGATAAGAAGCCGGAATAGTGTCAGTGATCGCACCTTCCACACATTCTTTAATCATAGCTGCTTTGTTTTCCCCCCATGCAAGCAGATAAACCTTCTTTGCGCCAAGGATAGTGGATACACCCATTGTAATAGAACTGATCGGCGTATTATCCAGCGTTCCGAAAATCTTGGATGCTTCGTTGCGTGATGCATTATCCAACAAAATCAGACGAGTGGTAGAATTCAGTCGGGAACCCGGTTCGTTGAACGCGATGTTACCTACACGGCCAATGCCCAACAAGGCAATATCAATACCTCCGAAGCTTTCGATGCGTTGTTCGTACAGACGGCAATATTCGAAGATGGTATCTTTGGCAATGCTTCCGTCGGGAGTGAATATATTTTGTTTGTCAATATCGATGTGATCCAGCAACATACTCTTCAAAGCATTGAAGTTGCTGTTGATTGCATCGGGAGCCAACGGATAATATTCATACATATTAAATACGATCACATTGCGGAAGCTAAGACCTTCTTCCTTATGCATGCGGATGAGTTCGGTATATACGTGGCTGGGCGAATCACCTCCGGGGAGTGCCAATACGCAGAAGCGTCCTGCTTTTTGTTTTTCGCGGATGGTCTGTGCTATTTCGCGAGCAATATAGTTAGCACCTTCTTCTACGGATTCGTAGATGTCCGTAGGGATTTTTTCGAGTCTTGTCAAGACTGATTTTTCAAATGCATTCTCCGGTCTGTAGTATCTGGGGGAGACCCGGTGGAGACTGATTTGAGAACTAAGATTTGTTTTCATAAAGTTGTTAATTAAGTTATGTAAGATTAGCGTCCTTACGACTGTATTTTCACGACAAAGATACAAAAGAAGTCTATATAATTAACTACCGAATTCTAGGTATTGTTGCTACATGAATCTGTTTTTAACATTTGTTATTTGGCAAATGTTATAGATGGAATTCGTCTGCATCTTTCCATACCGGGAACTTCTCTCTGAATTGGTTGAGAGCAGTGAGATTTACACTGACAGTCGTTATTCCTTCCTTTTCATCTGGAATTGAGCCGATTTCTTCTCCGAAAGCGGAGTAGACTTTACTTCCTCCATTATATGAAAGTTGGTACCCGTCTGTACCTACTCTGTTGACACCGCATACATAGCATTGATTTTCTAAAGCGCGTGCCCGGAGTAGAGTATCCCAAACCAGACGGCGGGGGATAGGCCAGTTGGCTACATATATTAAAAGGTCGTACTCGTTGCCTACGTTTCGGCTCCATACAGGGAAACGAAGGTCATAGCAAACCAGCAGGCAGATATTCCATCCATGATAGGGGATGATGAGTCGTTTATCACCGGCCGAAAAGTGTTCAGCTTCCCGTCCCATACGAAACAGATGTCGTTTGTCATAATAGAACTCTTCTCCTTCCGGCGTCAGAAAGAACGCACGGTTATAAAACTGTTCGTTCTCTGTTGCTATATAGCTTCCGCAAATGGCTAGCTGGAATTTGGCGGCCCATTGTTTGAGTGTTGTAATGGTTTCTCCGGAATTTGGCTCTGCCAGTATTTTACTCTGCATACTGAATCCGGTAGAAAACATCTCCGGTAAAACAACAATCTCCGTTATTCCACGAAGACTTTGTAGCTTTTCGTGGAGCAAACGGAGATTTTCTTGTTTATTTTCCCAAACAATATCGGTTTGTATGATAGAAATACGGATAGACTCCATGATAACTAAGTATTATACTTAATACCTAATACTTAAATCATATTTCTCCAAGAGCAAAATTCTCCGGATGTTTTCCTTTGAAATCCTTGAAGTAAAGTTTGATTTCTCTCATGTCCTTATTAATATCTCCTGACGGCATGATAGCTTTCGTTGCCGAAATCGTTTTTTTGCTGTAATCAATACCAATCAGAACGATAGGAACCTGTGCTTTCAAGGCTATAAAATAAAAGCCTTTTTTCCAGTTTGGATTCGCTTTACGGGTTCCTTCGGGAGTGATAGCCAAATTAAACTTTTTATATTCGGCAAATTTATGAACCATTTGATCTACTAGCGAAGTTTTTCGACTGCGGTCGACGGGAATTCCGCCAACTGCTTTGAAAAAAATTCCAAGCGGAAAGAAAAACCATTCTTTTTTCATCATGAAACTTGTCTTACGGCCTATAGCACCATAAAATAGTTTTCCAATAAATAAATCAAGGTTTGTTGTGTGTGGAGCGGCACATATCACGCATTTATCATAATTAGGCACCGTAACGTTTGTCTTCCACCCTAACAGGCGGTAATAGATAAAGCTATAAATTGCTTTTTTCATTCTGTTGTTAGTTCAATTTCCCTATAGCTTCAATAATCTCGTTTACCTTTGCATTAAAATCAGCACGGAATTTCTTATAAAAACCTTTCACGTTGCCCGGTTCTGTGTGGCTGATGCGAGTGACAAACTCATCCTGCATCTTCAGTACCTCTGCCATCAGTTCATCTGCTTTCACCTTGTCTGTGCCAGGGATGAACATGCTGTTGATTAAACACTCGGTGAATAATTCTCCTGCGATATAGTTTACGTTCTTTTTGAGTTCTCTTCTACTTGCCATAATCTTTACATTTAATGGTGAATAATAAAAAATACTTGCGGTAAAGATAGGTACTTTCTTTGATTCTAGCGAATAATACGGGGAAAAACATTATTCAAGCCTGCATCTTCTTGCTGTATTTCTTTATTCAAATAACTTCGCAGGATTGATACTTAAGAATTGTTCGGCTTTCATGCCCCCTTCTCCGACTACGAAACTAGCATACGGTTGATACATTTTGCGTATTTCTTCTAGTCCTGCATTATACATTTCACTGTTGCTTTTTACTTCTATGGCTACAATCCGGTTTTTCTTTTTCAATATATAATCTACTTCCTTATCTTTTTCTCTCCAGTAAAATACTTCATAGTTACCAGTAAATGCGTTGGAAACAATATGTGCACCAATTGCAGATTCAAAAATACGTCCCCATTCTTTTCTGTTGAGAATAGCCTCCTTAAAAGTCAAATCATTATATACGGTTTTTAAAGCATTGTTGAATACCTGAAATTTAGGAGCGCTTGCTCTTTGGCGCGACTTGTCCATTGCAAACTTTTGTAAACCGGTCAGTAAGCCGCTATCTCCCAGTAAGTTTAAATATCCTGCTAGCGTTGTTGTATTTCCAGCGTCTTGTAATGCTCCTACCATTTTGGTCAGCGATACGATTTCACCGGAATAAGAAGTTCCCAGTTCAAAAGTTTGCCGTAATAATGCCGGTTTGCTAATTGGGGAATCGTATAAAATATCTTTATTGATAGTGGCATCTATGATTGCTCCATTGATATATTGTCCCCAGCGTTCTTCATCTTCTATCAAAAAAGCTGCTCCCGGGTATCCACCGAAATAAAGATACTGTTCCAGACTCATATTAAATGCATCCCGCATTTCCGGATACGACCAGTGTGTCATTCTTATCTCTTCAAAGCGACCCATCATCGAGTCTGATAATCCCTTTTCTAACAATACACGTGAAGAGCCGAGAAGAACGACTTTCATATTAATATCATTGAATGTATCTGCATCCCATTCTTTTTTGACTACTTCACTCCAATTTTTTATTTTTTGAATTTCATCGATTATCAGAATAAATTCAGATAATTTTTCTACTCGCATCTGTACTCTTGCCGTATTCCAACAGTCTGAAATCCAAGATGTCTGTGTAGCAGGAATACTATCTGCCGAATAGATTTGATAAGGTAGATTCAGATCATTGACTACTTGTTTGATGACTGTAGTCTTTCCAACTTGGCGAGGTCCTAACACTACTTGCAGGAAATGTCGAGGCTCTTTTAGTCTTTTTGTAATCGTTTGATATTGAACTCTTTTATACATGTTTTCTGTTGTTTATTCAATAGAATGAGTACTTTTACTCAATATATTGATTAGTTTTACTCAATAAATAACGCAAATATACACAATAAGTTGCTTTGTATCATTTTAAATCTACAATTCTTTATCTTTTCTTTAATCATGAAATTAAAGAGTATAAAAATGAATGAAACGGTGCAGAAATGAATGAAAGTTTGGTCTACTATAAAGTTGAAAAACATAAAAACATCTGCCACCTGCAACGAAAAGCGTGTAACACACTAATTAATAAATAGTTGGAACGTTGCAGATACCTGTTGCAGATAGGTTGCAGATAAAGTATCTGCAACACGTTATATAATCAAAGAAAAAGCCTGGATTCCTTTGTGCAAAGCTATGGGATAATTGGGGTGACTCCGTGGAGAAATGGTGGTGTCTCTACGGGGAAACGACAGTATCCTTACGTAGAAACTGTAGTGTCTCGCCTTAGGAACTCTCGTTTCCTGCCGTGGAAACTGTAATTTCTAATGCCGGAAACGACAGTTCCCCGCCTGGAAACGGGAAGTTAATGTATACAATAAACTTTTGCCCTCCTAGAGAATTGGCTTATGTAAGGTTTATACTGTGTGGCAGATACTTTATCTACAACCTATCTGCCGCAGGTATCTGCAACGCTCCAACTATTTATCAACTAGTGCATTACACGCGTTTGGTTGCAGGTGGCAGATGTTTTCATGTTTTTTCAACTTTATAGTAGGAGGATTACGCATCAAAATTAGGGTCACAACCGTAAGTCATAAAACAGATTCACCTCTGTGCCCTCTGTGTACTCTGTGGTGAAAACAGTGCAGACATGAATAAGATTCACTTCTGCGGCCTATATGGTGAATAAATTCAGAACGTTATAGGAAAGTAAAAGAATAACTTCCACGCGAGTGAAGTAAGCGTCTCCGCGATTCTATATAGTGTATTAAAATAAAAAGGCTAATGATCCCTTTTTAGTCATTAGCCTTTTCCCATCTGTCAGGAAGCAGTTCCCTGTATTTTTCAATTGGTGTGTTCGGTTGCCATTCGGCTGTTCTGTTTATCACATCCGTGAGATACTCAAATAGATTCACTTTATGCATCCTACAAGTGAGTGCTATCGTATAGAGTATGGCGCCTCGTTCGGCCCCCTTATGGCTGCCGAAGAACAATGTAGTTTTTTT
>NZ_GG774820.1:0-10184 GCF_000163675.1 Bacteroides sp. D22
CGGTTCACATGAAGCGGCACATGCAGCGGCAATATTCTTTTCACTGATGGGATGTTGCAGGGAAAATAAGGTGAACCCAAAACTATGGATGCAGGACGTGTTGATTAGGGTACAGGAGAATGAAAGAGAAAAGAAAAACGACTACGCCGATTTACTGCCATTTAATTGGAAAGGATAAACAAGAAAGATAAATAAAGTCAAAAGCCAGACATGCTTCGTTTGGCTTTTGACTTTATTATAGCTTGGAGAGAAATACGGGCGAGGCCGAATGCTTACAATACGGGGTAGCGGATATTCCGTTTACCCAAATTGATTTTGATTTTATAGAATCGTATGTTTACTATCTAAAAGTCAATTTGCAATTAAGCGCAAGCACAACCAACAATACAATAAAACCATTGCGCAAGGTTGTAATGAGAGCCTTAAACAAAGGTTTGATGCATCAAGACCCGTTCTTTGGCTATCGTCCCCAGCGGATAACCATTACACGGAAATGGCTATCTATGGATGAGATAGAACGGTTGATGCAAACAGATATGAAACATGAGAGTGCTAATTTTATCCGTGATATGTTTTTATTCTCGACATTCACGGGGCTTGCTTACGTGGATTTAAAGAACTTACGGCATGATAATATTGTATGGCAAAAAGATGGCAAACAATGGATTGTCTTAAATCGTCAAAAGACCGGAACAACTTCGTACATTCCCCTACTTGATATTCCATTGCGTCTTATTGAGAAATACCGGAATACGGCTTTTGCCGGGCTTGATGGAAAGGTCTTTAGGTTGTGCACAATAGAAAACGCTGATATTCAGTTG
Organism: Bacteroides sp. D22; assembly: GCF_000163675.1. Taxonomy (NCBI): domain Bacteria; kingdom Pseudomonadati; phylum Bacteroidota; class Bacteroidia; order Bacteroidales; family Bacteroidaceae; genus Bacteroides; species Bacteroides sp. D22. The sequence continues at coordinate 822 of NZ_GG774820.1, forward strand.
AAAAAGATAGCCAAAGCAGCCAATATCGAGAAACGGCTGACCTACCACATGGCAAGACACAGCTATGCAACCCTTTGTCTTTCAATGGGTGTTCCAATAGAAACGATTAGCCAAACATTAGGACACCGAAGCATTTCCACTACTCAAATCTATGCGGATATAACCCGTACCAAAATCAATGAGGATATGACGAACCTTGCGGAACGGATTGAAAACCTTTACGAATTGCCAAAATATGGTGCATCTAAGGAGGTTGGTAAAGAATGATCTTATAAATAGTCTAGGTTAGAATTCACAAATTCAATCTATTTTATTAATTTTGCAATATATATAAAATCAATTACCATGAGACTGAAAAGTGCACGAATTCAAAATTATAGAAGTATAAAAGATACAGGGTTATTTCAAGTGGAAAATTTGAAAACGATATTTGTTGGTCCAAACGAATCTGGAAAAACTGTTATATTGCAAGCATTGCAACAATTAAACCAGCCTAGTGATGTTGCTGAATTTGATGAGCTTAGAGATTATCCTCGTTCATTATATAATGATATTACAACTAAAAAGGTTAAATCAGAGGATGTAGAAGTAGTAAGAGGCTATTTCGAACTAGAAGATGCAGATAAGGAATTACTCCCACCTGAGTACAGTGAATGTATTTATGTTAAATATAAGATGTTGAATAATAAACGCTATCACACTCTAGAAAATGCACCTAAAGAAGTTACTTATGGTGATATTAAGAATGATCTTAATAGATTGTGTGCTCATATCTCAAAGCAATTTAATATTGATAATCCTTCCTCTACTGAAAAAGATCCTACACAGGCATTACAATTAAGTATTGGAAACTGGAATGATTATTCAAAAATAGACGCAGAGAAGGCAAAAGAATTAAAAGGGTGGCTAGAAAAAATTATAGTTATATAGATGAAGACAATCAAAAAGAAGAAGAGAGGTATAACAAACTTCATAATCAAATAGCTTTCAATGGAAAAAGAGATGAAGTTCTAAAAATTTTATCTCAAAGAACACCTGTGTTTGTCTTGTTCAATAATTATTTCAAAGTTAAACCATTAATTCATTTACAGCATCTTGCCGATAGGATTGATTCCAATGTTCTTGACAATGACAAGTATTATGACTATGGGAATACATGTTTACTGAAATTGTTGGGATTTTCTGCTAGAGAACTTTCAAATATTGGTGCAACGGCAAGTCCCTCTCAAAATAATTCAGAAGCATTAAAAGCTTATAGAGATAAATTAGACAGGCGTTCGTATCAATTGGATGCAGCTAGTGTAAGATTGACTAATGAAATAAAGCGAATATGGAATCCAGATCCTAAAAGACCAGAAGCGGATAAGTTAGTAATTTCTGCTGATGGTCAATATTTAAAAGTAGTTGTTGAAGATAATATTGGAGTAAAAATTGAGTTAGATCAAAGGTCTGAAGGTTTCCAGTGGTTGGTGTCTTTTTATGTTGTGTTTTTTGCAGAAGCTATGGATAAACATAAAAATGCCATATTACTTTTGGATGAACCCGGTATGAGTCTACATGGTTTAAAACAGAGGGAATTTAGAGAAACGATTTCAAGACTTGCAGAAAATAATCAAACAATATACACAACTCATTCACCTTTCCTTGTTGGTCCGAATGAACTGGATCTAGTGCGTGTTGTTGAATTAAAAGATAGAGAAGAGGGAACAAAGGTACATACTACAATATCTTCAAGTGATCCAGCAGGCTTATTACCATTACAAGAAGCACTCGGTTACGACTTAGCCCAAAGTTTATTTACTCAGCAGAAAAATCTAGTACTTGAAGGGATAACAGACTATTGGTATTTAGAATCAACGGCACAACTTTTGCGTGAAGCGGCAATAAAGGATGCAATTCTTGATGAAAAGACAGCGTTAATATTTGCAAATTCAGCAGGGAAGGTTGTTTATTATGCGACTATTTTGCATGCTCAAAAGATGAAAGTTGCGGCATTACTAGATTCGGATGCGGCAGGAGATCAGGCAGCACAACAAGAACATCTTGTACATGCACTAGGAAATAAAAATATTCTAAGAACAAAGGATTTTTGTCCAAATATCCTCAAACCGGAAATAGAGGATTTGCTGAGAGATACATTAATTACGATTGTTAAAGATGATTTCGGAGTAGATGTTAAGTCAATATCAGAAACATACCCTACTCGTCCTATAGTTGATATTTTCACAAAAGAAATTTCTGGATTTTCTAAATATAAATTGGCTAAATCTTATGTAAGATGGACTAGAAATAATAATGCAAATGCGCTCAATAGCGATGAGATAAGAGCTTGGAGTAAGCTAATTCAAACAATTAATAAAGCACTGAAATAAATGAAAAGTGAGATATTTACACCGTCAATCATAGCAGCATTGACATCTTTGATTATATCCGTAATTACATTATTTCAATTTTTTCGTTCTCAATCAAACTTACAAAAACAGTTTGATAGAAATTTAAACAGAAATCTTACTTCTAAATTATATGATTTACGTATAAATAGCTATCCAAAAGCTTTTGAAATAACAGATAAAATACACAAATTAAAAGGGGGTGGCTATGATCCTGAAATAATGAAAGAAGTATTAATTGAATTAATAGAATGGAAAAAAGGCGTCGTTGGTTTAATAATATCGATTGAGGCACTTGAAAGTTTTATAGAGTTAAGAGATGTGTTGATGAAAAACCCAGAGACACAAAACGCCTATTCAAAAACTCAGATTGAAAATATTTCATGTCGAGTTAAAGAATTCAGAAAGCAATTGAGACGTGACATTGGGTTCCTTTTTAGAGAAGAAAAAGAGCGAAGATCTAAAGTCTAAGTTACCAACTTTCCTTTTTTTCTCTGATAAACATTTCCTATATGGAGAGAATAAATAAGGCAACACTTTTGATAAATTTACTCTTTTGAGGAACGAAAAAGGAAGAAATTTATCAAAACCCGTAGGGCTTGGTGTTGCCGTTTTAGACTCGGAATATACCTTTGTGTTCAGAGAAAGAAAGGATTAATTAAGATTACTCCATTGAAAAATAAGATATTAGTTTGGTTATAGCTATTGCGAAGTTTTCACCATCTATGGAATAAAAGCCTAATTTCTCGGCTAACCTACTACTTTTAATATTGGCACATTCAATGCCGATATGGTTAAAACCGTACTTTCGGGCTATTCCTGTCAGAAATCGGATAAAGTGCGTTCCGTGCCCTATCCGTTCTTTTGAGAAACCCAATCGGGCAATAATCAGGCAATCAGGGGGAAATCGGCTTTCACTTCTCCTGATGCGCAAATACAAATCTACCCGGCTGTTTCTCCGGGTAGTGACAATATTATCCATTGTTAGCCGTACAAGCGATTTACGATACCTGAACCATTCCATTAGGTAGCTGTCTATTTCGGCTCTTAGTTCTTCATACTCAATCATCGCCTTATTCCTCTTTTCTTTTTCTTCTTGCGTTTCTGTGCCTGTAATTCTTCTATTGGTGCAGCATTGTTATTATTGCCATCTCCCAATGAGAAAATAGACAAAAAAGAATCACTCCTATTATTGTATTGCTGATTGTTAGAGTGCCTATTTCCTTCCTTGTTGTCAAGGTTGCAAGAAACATTGTTTTCTTTTTCACTGGATTGGAATACTTCTCTTTTCTTTTCGCCAGTAAAATTTTGATTTTGTAATTCAAGTTGTTCCGAAATAGAACCGTTTTTCATCGTGTTGTGATAGTCAAACGATTCGGATAATTGGCGGTTGTAGCCAAACAGCTTATCAAAGCCTTGTTCCGCTTGTTGGAACAGGTTCACACGGTCAAAACCACCTTTTATTACTCCGTTCTTGGTGTTCTTGTGGTTGGTAAGCGGTGATAACTTCTTTTTGTTAGCTTGGTCTTTTCGGCTCACAATCAAATGACAGTGCATATTCAGTTCGTTATTGGAACGGCTACGGTCAAAATGTATCTTCCCGTAAAACTTTATATCCGCTTCGGATAGTCCTTTGTTGAAGTTCTTGGCATATTCAGGAATAAACACTTCCCGAACATACCGTTTCATAGCTTCGGCTTGTTTCTGTTCTGTATTACCCATCGCTTGAAGTTCCTTTTCCGATGGGCTGACATGGATAGCGAAAAACTTAGCATCGGTTTTTAGGAGTTGCCCGATATTAGTATCTATATCTTTTATAACCTTTGATTTATAGATATTATCCTTTGTCAGATTGAAAAAGCCATCAGTATAGATTCCTTTCTCCATCCGTTCCAAGTCTTCATGTTCCATGTATGAAGCTAATTGGCGGCTACTTCCTGCATTATTATATGTTCCTCCCGATGGTGGGGCAAAATCTATGTGCATGGCTCTATTTTGTATCTATCAGATTAATGATTTCCGCTTTTAGATTCTCTTTCCGTTTGCCGTCCATCACGCCACAAGTTGATAACTCCGAATAAAGTTGTATCAGTTGAAGCAGTTTTTTATAATCCCGTTGGTGTATCTGATACAGGGCGTTGAGTTGTTTCCCCTGCTGGTTGATTACATCGGCATGTTTGCCGAACTGCTCACTTACTTTTTGTAATACGGCTGTTTGCTTCCCCTCGCTGGATTTTAGCCACGAAAGAATAAGTGTTTCTAATGTTTTACCGATAGTATCAAACCGAACTGCGATAGAATTGGCAGTTCGTATCATGGGGTTCAGTTGTTCTTCCTCGTAGTGTCGGATGAAGCGGATAATATCGTCTTGCCGTTTGTTTATTTTCGCCAGTTCTGATTTTACGGATTCCGGTGCTTCCGATGGGTTGATACACGCTTTATCAATATAGACAAATGCCCAACGGACTATTTCACCTTTTTTCAGCGAATAGCGTTTGCAGAGCTTATCTATTAGCTTTCCCGTCTGTCGGTCTATTCCGATGGTAGTAAGCGTGGATATATTATTGGTTTTATCCATGATTATAACTTTTTTATAAGGAAAATGAGATTCATTCAATTGATTATAAGCGGAATACATTTTTAGCTTATAATCACTGTTATAAACGGTTACGAACGTAACCAATTAAAGCCGAAGGCTTTGCCCCGCAGGGCAAGAGGGAAGAACAGGACTTGTCCAGTTCCCTCTTGCTTCATTTAGCGAAATGAGCCGAGCCACAGGGCGAGGCGGTTTCTGCTAAATGGGGAGGGATGGCACTGCATCAGGCGGTAACATTACCCACCTTGTTTTGCAGTGGTTTGCTTATCCAGTTGATTCTCCTTCTTAAACCGTTCATAGGTCTTACTATCGGCATTTTCTTGAATAAAAGCCCGGATGTCGGCTGCACGATAATAGGTCTTGTGGCTTATCGTAAAATAAGGAAGTTTGCCACTTGCCCGATACCGTTGCAAGGTTCGGAAAGATACTTTTAGCAGGAAAGCCAAATCCTGATTGTCGAGTATCTTATCATTCTCGTCCAGTACGTTGTCGGTATTGATAAGCGATTTCAGGTCTTGTCCGATTTCGGAGAGCTTCTTCGATAGCCGTTCCATCCACTTGTCGAAGTTTTCGTTGTCTATATACATTTTGCTTCATTTTTTAGTTCAACATTATTGTTTTCAATCGATTGATGAAGCAAAATTCGGCAAACGAGCGCAAATAAGTTAGGGGAGTAGATATACTACACCCCTAATAATTCTTGATAAGTCGCTGATTTATAGATAGCCTTTCTTCTTACTTTCTTCAATAATGGCTTTGCGAAGTATATCCAAAAACTCGGTTCGTTTATTGGCTTTACGGCAAATTACATTATCGTGCTTTTTGTGGATGTCACCCAATTTGATATTGAAAAGATATTCAAAAGCTCGTCCGATTTCGGTTAGTGGTGATTCTGTCCCGTTGTGGGTAACCACCCGTTTGGATAGGAATAGCCCACTAACCATTTCCATGATTTCAACGAGGTTGGTTTCATCAGTGAGATAAAGCGGTGAAAGTGGAAAGCTGTTTTTTCGATTTTGAAACTGAATCGGATATTTGATACGCATATTAAGTATGCGGATTTCTGTATTTATAACTTCTATTGCTTCATCAACAAGCAATAACAAAGCATTTTTCCCCCTGCTCAAACTGCACCCGATGCGATTTGAGCCTGTTTAATCCAAAAGAGAAATAGCGTAACAATACGGCATAGTCCTGTTCACTTATAGCAATGCTTGCCAATTGATTGGCAAGTTCTTGCAATGCAGCCGTAAAATCATTTACAACAAATCCTTTCTGTGAGTATTCTGACAATAGTCGGAAAAATCTCAAATCTGATAAGTCTTTCATAATTGATACATTTATAAATTCGTAATATGGTATTTTGGGAATGTGCCTATATTTGCCATATAAATCTTTAAGACTTATTTTTGTGCGCAAAGGTAGAGACTGAAAACAACAAAAGCCTTGAAAAAATTCAAGACTTTCACTGACAGCTCTAATAGAATGAATTTTATACTTTATTCATTGGGGTATATTTTAATCCATCTGTTTCCTGTTCTTCAGAAGTTTTTGAAAAGCCTAAACTTTCATAGAACTTCACAGCGTATGACGATGAATTGACAGTTATCTGCATTTGAGGTTGATCGGCATAGGCAGAACCAAATAATTGTCTACCAATACCTCTGCGATGAAACTTTGGGTGTATGAAGAATAATGAGATATGAGAACCTCCGTTCTTAGTTCCAATAATGCCAATAAGAGTTTCATTGTCAAATGCCCCGAATATGCAAAGTTCATTCATTAGCTCATCATTATGAATAAAACTCTTGAATGTTTGTAGCCCATTTACATCAAAATCGGCACTTCCACACTCAATAAATACATTGAGTGCCAAATCGATTGCCTTTCCGTATTCGGAATTATTTAGTTGTCGAATATTCATGATTTATCTTATTATTAAAAACTAATATCACTCATTTAGACTCAAAACATATATCTGTTTCTCCGATTCATTACTAAAAGTCTCTTCTCCAAACCCTCCAAATTTGTGGATAATATTAAATCCTGCCTGTTTCAAATATGAATCCAACTCTTGTGGGAAAAACAATCGCATATCAAGATTTTGAATTGAATGGAACTCGCTGTTTATAGAGTAGTGCCACTCAATACGGTTTATTTGGGTTGCACTCTCATAACGCATTGTCTGTTTTATCAAGATGTTCCGACCATCGTCCGTTTTATATTCAGCAATTACAGTTTGCCCCTTTTCGTTCTCGACAATATACTGAATGTTGGGATTAAAGCAATCAAATAGAAACAAGCCTCCGTCTTTAAGATGTCTTTTTACACTCTCTAACGCCTTGAACAAATCTTCGTTTCTGTATAAATGGTGGATGGAGTTAAACGGAATAAAGATAAAGTCGAATTGCTCTTGCAAGTCAAGTGTTCTAATATCTGCCTCAATAAAATTAATTTCCAGCCCTGTTTTAATAGCTTTCGCCTGCGCTCGTTCGAGCATTGACGAGGTGTAATCTACCCCGCAAATATTATATCCCTCCTGTGCAATTGGAATCGTAAGCCTACCCGTACCACAGCAGAGTTCAAGTATGCGAGCATCTTTATTAGTTAGCAACCACTTTTTATAGAATTGCAAATCAGAGAGAGAGGTATTTAACCCATCATATATATTTGCGTCATAAATCAGTTCGCCAACTTTGTAATCTGTAGTCATTACCATTACCTCTTATTTGTATATTTATCATTATTAACCCATTCTGTTTTAAGTTTCGCATAAATTATATCATCCACCCATTCTTCATGCAGGTAGTAACTTTTTTTAAAATGGGCTTCTTTTCTAAATCCTAGCCGTTCTATTAACCGGATAGAAGCTGAATTTCTCGGATCGATTGAGGCTATAACCCGATGTTTATTCAAAGTTCCAAATAGGAAATCTACCATTCCATTTAATGCTTCTGTGGCATATCCTTGCCTTTTATAATCTTTATGCATTGTACATCCTATTTCAGCCTGCATATTTTCGTGATTGGTAAAGATAATCCCCATATCACCAATCAACTTTTTTTCATCAGTATAAATAATGGCAAACTGAAAACATATATTTGCAACATCCATTGTCTGTGGCATATTGCTAATATAATCACGGACTTCTTCGACAGAATCAGGAAACCATCCCTGATATTTATTTTCCTCTAAGTCAGAACGGTAAGAAAAAATACTTTCTGCATCTTCCGATTCAGCGAGCCGTATGGTTAACCTTTGGGTTTTAATGGGGTATTTCATATATATTTTAACTATCTCTATTATGAAAAAGGCAAAGTTCTATAATTTAGAGCGGAAAATCCTTGAATTATTTCAAGAGTTTCATTTTTGCAGTAATTTTCTTCGGATATGGCTTACTGTTTCAGGGGTAACATTAAGAAAGGATGCAATATTCTTCAGAGGAACTATTGATTTTAAGTCTGGACAACGTTTCATCAACTTTACATAGCGTTGTTCGGGCGTATCACAGTAAAAATCCAATAAGCGTTTATATATCATCTCAAATAATGCCTCTGCTGCTAATCTTCCAAAACGTTGAGCATCTATATCATTCTCATAATATTCGAGCAAGTCTTTATAGGGTAGCACATAAATTGTACAATCAGTTAGTGCTATTATATTAACCAACGACTGCCCTCGTTTTACAAGAGAAGAGTAATCACAGACAAATTCATTTTCAAAAGAATATCCAACAATGTGTTCACAACCATCATCGCCAATGCACGTATAATGAAATACACCCCTTTTAACCCATGCTACATATCGGGACGTTTCATGTTGTCGCACAAAATATTCCCGTTTTTTTAATATGTGTTGCTCTCCATTCTCTTTTATTAGATCTATTATCGGATTATAATCAAGTTGCTCTATATATAAATTGAAATTAGCCATATAACTATCTTGTTTTCAACAAAGATACGCATAAATGGAGTAATATTTATTAAGAATGATTATCTTTGTGGTAGAGTTATTTGAAACAATGGAAAAACACAGCAGACTAAAGAAGTTCGCTCGTTTCTATATCGTTACCCATTGTTATACTCTTCTTCTTCAAAAATCTATTATTCAATAGATTACAATCACATTTCTTGTTTCAGCGAACACACCTTTATAAAAGTTGCGTCCTAAACGAAAGTCTGATTTCAAATGCCCGATAGTCGGCTCTATTCCTGCACGCTTGCAGAATAGCTTATGTTTCTTCTTGCGTGTGTAATAACTGTCTTTCCTGTTTGGAACATCGGGTATCAGTATCCCGGTGCCGCCCACCTCTTTCTTTCCTCTGTACCCCCTGTCCCCGGCCAACTTCCTGATCTTCTTTCCGGTAATGCGTTCCAC
>NZ_GG774820.1:10420-100323 GCF_000163675.1 Bacteroides sp. D22
GGTTTGGCCGGACGACCGTTAGACGGCACAGTATAGCGGGGAGAAAGCTTCTTCAAAACGGCGCCAGTCTATCTTATTGGCAAGCAGGTATAAGGGATGCCTGGGATTCAGCTGGTCTGTCAAAGAGCTGAACAAGGAGGGCTGAGGGGTGGTCTTGTTTATCATAATAATCTGCAAGTTTTCAACCATAAAGATACAAAAACTTGCAGATATATCAAAGCAATTTATATATTAATATGTTGATTATTAGGCGTAAAAGCACATTCTAAGGGGCGACTATTTAGCGTATGAACTTTTCACAAAGGGAGCGTTCAATAAATAATCCAGACTTTCTTCTACACTTTCCTCTACCGGAACACTATACTTTTCGATTTCAGCAACGAGATAATTAACGCCTGCAGTTTTTGCATTCTTAAAGATAGCATCAAAACCGACCATTCCACTTTGTCCAATCTCTCTGTGATCTTTCACATGGAATATCTGGAAGCGACCGGGATATTTATTAAAATAATCAACAGGACTGTTTTGTCCGCGAACTACCCAATAAAGGTCCATCTGGAAGAAAACATATTCAGGATTCGTATGTTCTAACATATAATCATACATCACTTTATCTTCTACCTTCTGAAATTCATGAGCGTGATTGTGATATCCGAACGACAAACCTTGTTGTTTGCAACGCTTGCCTATTTCATTATAATATGCACAATATGTTTCTAAATCCTTGAGTGTCTTAGGTACATCCATCCACGGAGCTACAATATATTTCATACCGGCAGCTTTGTGATCGGCAATACATTGATCCCACCATTCAAGTGACTTTGAATAGTCGCCGGAAGCCAATTCTTCTTTAGACAATTGTCTTGTACAATGTGAAGACAAGACTTTTAATCCTGCCGATTCGACATCTTTCTTAAATTGTTGGGGAGTACGGTCATAAAATTTACCGTTGTTATAATTGGCAGCTTCAACACCGGTATATCCCATGTTTGCCAATTTCTTCAGAAGAGCAGTATAAGTGGGGTCACACTTACCATTTTTGTTGTCTACCTTGTTTAATATATCTCTGACAGAATAGAGCTGAATTGCTACTTCTTTTTTAGCTTTTTTCTTGGTTTGTGCCGTTACTGCCAGTGGAATCATGAAAAGAGCAGCCAATGCACAGATATAAATTCTAGTTTTCATATAATAGATATTAGTGGGTTACAATTATTCAGGTTTACATAGAAAAAACAGGCACGGATTACACAGACTTCACGGTTACTCCATGGCAATCGCCATTCAAAAAAAACGTGAAATACACGTAACCCGTGCCTTTCTTTATTACTATTCGATTAGTCCAAAACTTTCACGCGGATGTTGCGGAACCAAACATCGTCACCGTGATCTTGCAAACCAATGAAACCTTCGTGATTTTCGCCACCGCAATTATTCAGCAATTCAAATGCCAAAGGCCATTTTTCTTCACTGAACTTACTTGCTTGCAACATATCAGTCCATTGTTTTGTCCACAAATGATATTCAAGTACGTTTTCATCGTTTTGTCCGTGAACAACAGTACCTTTATAAACCATAATCTTAGCCTTGTTCCATTCGCCAAACGGTTTAGAGTTTTGAGGAACTGCCGGAATCATGTCATACAAAGAAGCTGACTGACGATTGTTATCCTTACCCAATTTAGCATCCGGATGATTGGCATTGTCCAACACCTGATATTCGGGCGCAGAAATATAAATAGGCTCAAGCACATCATTACCGTCTTTATCTTTCGATGTAACTTCCTGAGCTAAATAGAAAATACCGGAGTTACCACCTTTAGAAACCTTCCACTCCATTTCCAGTTCGAAGTTTTTAAACTTGTGAGCAAAAATCAGGTCACCACCATCACCGTCTTGAGCTTCACCGCCACCAGAACCGTTGAATTTGATACAACCGTCTTCAATTGTCCATTTAGAAGGAACACGGTCTTTTCCATAACCACGCCATCCGTTAAATGTTTCGCCATCAAAGATTGTGATATAACCATTTTCATCAACAGGCAAATTCAAGCTATCTGTTTCTGCCGCTTTCAATGATTTAGAGTAAGTCAACGCAACTTTTTGCTCTTCCGGAGCATTTGCTTTCTTCTGACCACCGCAAGAAGCGAAAACGCCTGCAGCAAGACAACAACAAGCTAATGGATAAAATACTTTTTTCATGATATCAACTATTTAATTTTTAATCTTTAATTTTTAATCTACTTTTATCTTGGCATATCAGGCAGTCTCCAGCCTTCACGATAATTATGTTTCACTAATTCAGCCGCAAACTGTTTTGCATTGATCGGATCTGTCCATGTCTTATCAAATGTAGGATGACCATTATGAATCTTGAATCCGTCTTTGATAACAGTACGAATGGTTTCGTTATCACCGATATTTGTAAAACACATGTTAGCTCCATCCCACTCGAGAGTCTTATTCAGAGCTTGCAAACGAATAGCCAATACACCCATTGCTACCATTTCATTCATAGGTCCGGCTTCTGAGAAGTCAGATTTAGTCATGATACGATTAGATTTATCTTCTTTACATGCACGTACCCAATCCATTTCGTGACCACCATTCATTGCTTTAGGAACACGACGGCAAACCTTCGGTGCATTTGGTTTACGACCTGAAAGCAACCAAGGATTCTGTCCATAACATCCGCAAATCAATGTATCTTTTGTTCCGTGGAAAATAGTCAAACCACCACCGCTCTGCATCAGTTGTTTTCCTTCTGGGAATCCTTTCGGACGTTCTGGCATCATACCGCCATCATACCAATGTATTTCCACTTCAGGCATAGCTACTTTCGGCATATTTTCACGAGCAGGGAAAATCATTTTCACGTGTTGTGCCTGTGGAGCACAAGCATTCAACAATAATGTCGATGAACCTTCCACTTTGGTAGGATACTGCAATTTCAATGCTTTAAACGGCTGATGCAAAATATGACAAGCCATATCACCCAATGCACCTGTTCCGTAATCCCACCATCCACGCCAGTTCCAAGGATGGTAAATAGCATTATAAGGATTCATTTTAGCAGGACCTGTGAATAAATCCCAATTCAATGTGCTAGGAATTTTATCAACCTTTTCAGGAACATTCAATCCTTGAGGCCAAATAGGACGGTCTGTTGCACATTCAACTTTCGTTACGTCACCGATTTCACCATTCCAAATCCATTCACATACTAAATCCGTACCTTCATCCGATGCCCCCTGATTACCCATTTGGGTAACCACGCCCGTTGATGCAGCCAGTTTTGTCAACAAACGAGATTCATAAACAGAGTGGGTCAATGGTTTCTGACAATATACATGTTTTCCCATTGTCATTGCGTCAGCAGTGATAATAGCATGAGTATGGTCGGCAGTTGCGATAATCACACCGTCGATAGATTTACCCATTTCATCATACATCTTACGATAGTCCCAGTATTTTTTAGCCTTGGGGAATTCGTCGAACACGCCTTTTGCGTACTTCCAATCCACATCACAAAGAGCCACAATATTTTCAGTGCCCTTTACGTGATTAATGTTGGCATGTCCCATGCCACCAATACCCACAGCTGCAAGATTCAGTTTATCAGTAGGCGAAATATGCCCGTGACTCATACCTAAAATTGTACTGGGAGCAATGGTTATACCTGCTAAAGCAGCGGCTCCCGTTTTGAGAAATTTTCTCCTCGAAATGTTTGACATGATTTTATTTGTTTAAGGGTTAATAATCTTTGGAAGGTTGCCGTGCAACAATCCATATCCATTTTTCATGTTTTTTCTTCGTTCGCGTATTTGCTCCAAAGTGCGCAAATTACCAATAGCGGGCAAATCGTGTTTGCGGGTATCTTTCAAGAATGTCCATGCATATTCGGATGCAATAGCCGAATCGCGCATTAGCGGTAATCGTGAACTGCGTTTTCCGGTTTCTACCGAATCAGCAAACAGGTCACACAACACGTCTATATTCTTGCCGCCGAAAGGTTTCTCTACACGGATGGTCTGATTGACACCGTGTAGGTCGACAACAGCAGTATTGAAGTCATGCGTCATACGCACAACCCCTTTTGTACCTATAATATCTACATACGAATTATGTGTCTGGTCTTTAGATAATTGCCCATAAACAAATCCTTGGGTAATATCAAAAACGACCCCATTTTGAAAAGTTCCGTGACATTGCACCCACCAAGGATCTTTGTAGTTCCACATATTCACTCCCTGGGCATTCCATGTTCTATAATCACATCCTGCATACCAACGGGTAATATCTACGTAGTGCATTCCACAATCATGGAAAGCAGGTCCCTCATACTCATGACCTTCACCTGGTGCCAAGCCGGGAGTCATGTGACAAATACGAATAATAGCCAGCTCTCCGATTTCCCCTTGCTGGATATATTCCTTCATTAAATTATGATACCAGGAATTTCGCAGATACAGATTTACCGTAGAAATGAGATTTGTGTTTTCTGTCATTTCTACAACTTTCCACTCATTTTCCATTGTATCTGCAACTGGTTTTTCTGAAATAATGTGTTTGCCGTAACGAATAGCTTTTTCTATTTGTTCCATCCGCGAGTCAGCCAAAGTGAAAAGCCCGACTACCTGCACACTTTCATCCTCAAAAATCTTTTGATTATCTTCTACTATAATAGAGTTAGGGGAAAGCTTTTTAGCCAACTGACGTGATGCCGGATCGGTATCACAAATATAAGCAATATTCCACCGATCACTTTTAGTCATCGCTTCCCAGTAGAATCTTCCCATCCTACCAAAACCGATAATTCCAACTTTAATTCTCGTGTCTACTGAAGATTGCGTGTTCATAATTAAACATAGTGAATTTAAGTACAAATAATAGATAAAACATCAACTTCTAACTACCAAACTGATGAGCTAAAAACTGATATTGCAAATCTAGCCAAATAAATAACGGCTTATTTGACTTACACTACTTTATGTAGATATAAAATCTGCTCTTTTTACTATTAATCAACAACTTAGATAACTTGACACATCAAAAAAATGTAGATGATTTGGAAAGTATTATAATGTTAAAATAATAATTATATCTCTTGTGTTGAACTAATTTTCATAATTTCATTCTCAAATTCATCCCTGTCGACGGCTGCTTTATTTCTCATCTTCGTACGATAATTATAAACCGTACTTGTAGAGCAACGGAGAAAGTTCGCTATCTTTCCACTATCCGTAATACCCAAGCGTAATAAAGCATAAATACGAAGTTCTCTATTCAATAAAGCGTCCGGTTTTAAAATAATTTTCTCTTCATCTTTCAACAGAGCGTTAAAATCAGATACAAAGGTGGGATACAAACCCAGAAAGACCTTATCAAAACGAGTGTATAAAGCGCCAAGCTCTTCATCAATAAGCGCAGATGATTTTAGCTTCTTAATCAGTTCATCATAGTATTTATTAATAGCTATTTTATACAGCATATTCTGATATTTCTCCATTTTATGGATATAACTAAAACAGACATCAAAGAATTCGGCTATGTAATACTCTTTTATACTATTAATTTCACACAACTGATTATTTGTATCATTCAGCTGGCTGTTCATGCTATTCAGCTTGTTGTTCAATCGCAAAAGCTCCTCATTACTCTGTGCCAATGCCTGTTTTATTTTCAACGTCTTTTTCATTTGAATATAGATGAAAAGCACCAACAGGACTAAAAGAAAAAGGATAATACTTGTAGAAATAAGAAAAGTAGTCAGATGCGACCGTGATCTGGCCTGCTCCGCCTGATAAGCTGTATTAATAATAGAATTGAATTTATAAATTTCGATGGCCCGGAAATGAATACCGGAAGATATAACGTCATCGATAGCGGACTGTGTAAATTTAAAGGCATCAGCTAAATTCTGTTCATCATAAGCTATCAATGCAAGAGATTGCAGGGATGCATTTTCCCGCGTAGCATTCCGGGTATCGGCTATTGCCGACAACATCAAATATTTTTTTTCTTCATCATACTTTTTCTGATGGTGACATAACCTGGAATATGAATGAGTTATCATAGCATAATTGGGCGTCCCCACTTCCTCAATCTCCAGCAGTTCTTTATAAATTTCTTTCGATTTCAGCGTATCACGCCAAATATAATAAGAAGCCTGGGACATTCGATAATCCCAAGAAGTGTGGTCAATGAGGGCAAACAGAGAATCTTGATAAGCAGCCTGCTGCTTACCATACAGATTATTGGCGACAGAAATCGAATAGTGTCCCCAAAAACTGGAATAAGTTTGATAATAGTTTATTAATAAATCTCTGGGAAGTTCTGAAGTCTTTATACTTTTCAAAATAATCTCCGCTTCGCGGAACCTGCCACACATCGAATATAAAAGGCTAAGATGTAAAGACGACTGGTTGGTGAAATAAGGTCTATTCAACTGGCGGGAAATCTCAATATTGCGATCAACATAATGGATGGCTGAATCAATATGAAACTTTTTATATTCATTATATAACCGTAGATTGATTCTATATTCTCCTTCAAGAGTCAAACCGGGACTTCTCAACATACATTTTATCCGGTTTATCCGATCCTCTTTCTCTTTAACAAAGACGTGTTTTTCATCTATCACTCTACGCAAAGAATCAGTCAATAGTTTCAACTCATTATTTGCATAAAGAACACTGCCAATTCCCAAAGCAATCAGCAGAAGCAAAAACCTCTTCTTTAGAAAACAATAGTTGAATTTCATAATAGTAATAGCAAAGATAACAAAAAAAGCGATTTATTCGTTCAGAACAAATCGCTTTTCATATATGAAGTAAATTTGCTCTTATTCAGCAACTACCTCGAAAGGAATTTCTACCGAAACCTCCTTGTGAAGCTTAACGATAGCCTTGTAGCTACCAACTTCTTTCACAGCGTCTTTTACAACGATGATCTTTCTGTCAACTTCATGACCCAGTTTAGACAATGCTTCAGCAATCTGGATGTTACCAACAGAACCGAAGATAGTACCGGTTGAGCTAACTTTAGTTGCGATAGTCAAAGAAACGCCTTCCAACTTAGCAGCCATAGCTTCAGCATCTTTCTTGATTTTCTCAAGTTTGTGAGCGCGCTGTTTCAGTTCTTCAGCCAACATTTTCTTTGCAGAAGGAGAAGCGATGATAGCTTTTCCAGTCGGGATCAGATAATTACGACCGTATCCGGATTTCACGTTTACGATATCGTTCTTATAACCCAAGTTTACTACGTCTTCTTTTAATATAATTTCCATACTTTTCCTCCTTCTTATTTCATCATGTCAGTTACATAAGGCAGCAATGCCAAGTGACGAGCTCTCTTCACAGCCTGCGCGATACGACGTTGGAACTTCAAAGAAGTACCTGTAATACGACGCGGAAGGATTTTTCCTTGTTCATTCAAGAATTTCTTCAAGAATTCAGGATCTTTGTAGTCGATATACTTAATACCACTCTTTTTGAAACGGCAGTACTTTTTCTTCTTAACGTCTACTGACGGCGGAGTTAAATATCTGATTTCTGATTGAACTTGTTGTGCCATGATTAATCCTCCTTTTTGTTTGATTTAACACTTCTTCTTTTTGCAGCGTATTCAGCAGCATACTTATCCATCTTGAAAGTCAAGAAACGGATTACGCGTTCATCACGACGGAAATTAATTTCCAGCTTGTCAATTACAGTAGGATCTGCATTGAACTCAATCAGTTGATAAAAACCTGTAGACTTTTTCTGAATTGGGTAAGCCAATTTCTTCAGTCCCCAGTTTTCTTCATTAATAATCTCAGCACCTTCAGCTTGAAGAACGCCTTTGAATTTTTCTACCGCTTCCTTCATCTGAACATCAGATAAAACGGGAGTTAAAATGAAAACGGTTTCGTATTGATTCATACTTCGTTTAATTAAATAAATAAATTATTTGATTTTAAATGCGGGTGCAAAGTTAGACATTTTATTTTGAACTACAAATATTTAATCTTTTTTTGTATCCGAAGATAGGATTTATCCGGGAAGAGACTTACCTTTGCAAAGTTGTTTAAACAATAATTTCATGATAGAGCAATTCAATTTCGACATTCGACTTATATTTGCCATATTAAATGGCAAAGTTTCTGCGGCAATCAACCGGAAACTGTACCGTAACTTCCGTCAGAACGGATTGGAAATCAGTCCCGAACAATGGACGGTACTCATTTTCCTGTGGGAAAAAGACGGCGTGACGCAACAAGAGTTGTGTAATGCAACTTTTAAAGACAAGCCCAGCATGACCCGTTTGATAGATAATATGGAACGGCAACATCTTGTTGTGCGCATTTCCGATAAAAAAGACCGCCGCACCAACCTGATCCATCTGACCAAAGACGGAAAAGAACTGGAGGAAAAAGCGCGTGTCATTGCCGGACAGACTCTGAAAGAGGCTCTTCACGGTATCACTCTCGACGAATTGAGCATTGGACAGGAGGTACTGAAAAAGGTGTTCTACAATACAAAAGATTAGATAGAAGAACTTCTCTCCAAATCATAAAATCCACTAAATCGTGCATTTATAATGGAATTTTTATCCAAATAATTTCGCCCGTTAAAGAATTATGCTTTAATTTGTGACTGGAATATTATAATCTATTAAAATACACACACATGAAAGGTTTATTAAAGAACTTAGGATTGATATTAATCTTGGTCGGAGTAGTCATCCTGCTGGCTTGTTCCTTTACAGGAAATGTAAACAACAACGCCATCCTGGGTACTTCAGTAGTACTTGTAGTACTGGGACTCATTTCTTATATTGTTATTAATAAGAAGATCGCTGATTAATTTCGCAAAATCAATAAAAAATCCCGGAAACGAATGTTCCCGGGATTTTTTATTTGGAGTTATCTCAAACGCAATCATTAAGAATCAACTTCCGGAGTAATCAGCTTATAGCCTTTTCCGTGAATATTGATAATTTCGATTGAATCGTCTTCTTTCAGGTGCTTACGCAATTTCGTGATATACACGTCCATACTACGGGCATTGAAATAGTTATCGTCAATCCAGATTGTTTTCAGAGCGAAGTCACGTTGCAAAATCTCATTGGCATGTGCGCAAAGCAATCCGAGCAGTTCAGACTCTTTGGTAGTCAGCTTAGTTTGTTTGCCTTCTGACGACAGAATTTGTTTCTGTGTGTCGAAAGTAAACTTACCAATCTTATAGATATTGCTTTCTTTGTTCTTCTTTCCACGAACACGTCTCAAGATTGCTTCAATTCTGAATGTCAATTCTTCCATACTAAACGGTTTGGTGATATAATCATCCGCACCGATTTTAAAGCCTTCCAGGATATCTTCTTTCAGCGTTTTGGCCGTCAGGAAGATAATAGGAATTTCAGCATTTGCTGCACGGACATCCTGTGCCAGTGTGAAGCCGTCTTTTTTAGGCATCATCACGTCAAACACGCACAAGTCATATTTATTCTTCAAGAAAGCCTTATAACCGGCTTCTCCATCAGGATATAACTCAGCAGAATAACCTTTTGCCTGTAGATATTCTCTTAAAAGCATGCCAAGATTTTCGTCATCCTCGCACAATAAAATACGCAGTTTCTCGTCCATATCAATTATTTTTTAATAAAGGTAATGCAATAATAAATTTAGTTCCCACGTTCAGGTCGCTTTCCGCCCGGATGGTTCCCTTATGATCCAATATAATTTTTCTCACATAAGCCAATCCCAGTCCAAAGCCCTTCACATCGTGCAGATTACCCGTATGTACACGATAGAACTTTTCAAATATCTTTTTCAGGTTCTCTTTTTTGATACCGATACCATTATCCTGTATCGAAATCATCAGTTTACCCGACTCATTCCACGTTCTCACTTTCAGTTCCAGATCCTCTTCCGGTTTCTTATATTTCACCGCGTTATCCATCAGATTAAAGATTACATTCGTGATATGCATCTCGTCTGCAAATATAACAGGATCGGTGGCCTCAAGGTTCGATGTTATCTTACCATTATACCGTTCCACTTTCAGAGCAAAGGTATTGACAACTCCTGCTATTAATTCATTCGCATCAATCTCCTTCATCTTCAAAGTGGCCTTCTGACGTTCGAACATCGACATCTGGAGCACCTTTTCCACCTGGAAGCGCAAGCGCTTGGTTTCATCATTAATCACTCCCGATATATGCTGGAACATCTGTGGAGATTTTCCCACCGCCGGATCTTTCAACATCTGGGCTGCTAATGAAATGGTAGATATCGGTGTTTTAAATTCGTGCGTCATATTATTGATAAAATCATTCTTCATTTCCGTCAGTTTCTTTTGCCGGAATACGATATAAATCGTAAAGATGAATGTCACTAACAATACCAGTGTAAATATCAGCGACGGAATCATGAAACTGATGGAGTCAAAGATATAATCTTTCTTCCCCGGAAAGTGCACTTTCAAGATACTCATTTTGGCAGGCGGATCATTCTTGAACAATGCCTGCTGATAAGCGTCTTCACTTCCCTTTGCCTCATAATCCGCACAACGGTAGACTTCCCTTCCGTCTTTGTCGATCACCGTAAAGTGATAAGGCAAATCTATACTATTATTATATAAGCTCGATTTCAGATAGTCATCCAGTTCTTTAAACCGTACTCTGTCTCCAATCGACTTGTCACTTCCCCGGTAAATCATCTGCCAGGCCACTTCATCGAGTAATGCCCGTTGATACATATACCGATTCTTGATGGCTTCCACTAATGAACGCGAAGTTTCCGGAATGGTCTTTGTCCCCCTGTAAGGAGAAATCATAGCCTTCGGAAGTTCGGAGGGCTTAGTGGTCATCACTTTCAGCTCAAAATCCGAATATACTTTTCCATCCTTAGACTTCACTGTAAACCGCTGCGTTTGCTGAATCAAGTTGTCTTGTTGTATGGAAGCATTATTCGCAATCAGCGCTTTTCTTTCTGCTTCTGAAATATCTTCGATCAACCAACGTCTGGTCTCTGCATATTCCACATCCTTGGAAACCTGATCCAGGCTATTGCGTACAGCCGAATCAAACTGTTCCTTACGGGTTTTCATCATTTCCTCTATATAACTTACCTGCAAATACAGCAAGCTAAGGAAGGAAAGCCCCATTACAATACCTAATATCCAAATTGTTGACTTCTTCATAGCAACAAAATTAACACTCCCTAATTAACACTCCTAATGCATTAACTTGATTTAACCGGAACTTCCCGGAAATTAACCGTAAGGAGCTATTTAGGTTGTATTCTGATTACTACAACAATAAAACCCCTCCTTTGGTTTGCAAATTTAATAAAAAATTAAATCTTCTCCTTGTGTTTTTCCATCTTTATTAATCATAGTTAAACAAAAACCGCCCCCTTTTACTTAAAAAAGGCGGCGGTTTTAACGTTTTAGTTGATTCTTTATGCCTAACAGATGATAAATACCGAATATTATAGTGAATATTCAATCAATTATCACCTATCATTTATACTTATTCTTCAGTTTGTTTAGCTTCAAAGTCCTTCATTAACTTATCTTGAACATCCGTCGGCACAAGTTCATAACTAGAGAATTTCATAATGAACGAAGCACGTCCACCCGTGAGAGAGCTAAGCGCCGTAGAATAAGACGACATTTCTTTCAAAGGTACTTTCGCAACCAGTTTCTCAAAACCTTTTTCACTGCTCATACCCATAATCATGGCACGACGTCCCTGCAGATCTCCCATCACATCTCCCATCCTATCAGACGGAACGAACACTTCTACATCATAAATCGGTTCCAGAATTTTCGGACCGGCATTCTTGAAGGCTTCACTAAAGGCATTACGTCCGGCAAGCATAAAGGAGATTTCATTCGAATCTACCGGGTGCATCTTACCATCGTAAACAATAACGCGCACGTCACGAGCATACGAACCCGTCAACGGTCCTTGCTCCATACGAGACATAATACCTTTCATAATAGCAGGCAAGAAGCGGGCATCGATAGAACCACCGACGATACTGTTAACAAACACCAGTTTACCACCCCATTCCAATGGTATCTCTTCCGTACCTCTCACGGTAATCTTAAATTCCTGTCCATTGAACTTATACGTTTCAGGCACAGGCATACCTTCTTTATAAGGTTCTACGATCAGGTGAACTTCACCAAATTGACCGGCACCACCGGACTGTTTCTTATGACGATAGTCGGCACGGGCAGCCTTTGTAATCGTTTCACGATATGGAATCTTCGGTTCTTCATATTTTACCTGAAGTTTTTCGTTGTTTTCCAAACGCCATTTCAAGGTACGAAGATGGAATTCTCCCTGACCGTGTACCAAAGTCTGTTTCAGTTCTTTTGATTGCTCAATCACCCAGGTAGGATCTTCTTCGCGCATACGGTTCAGGATACTCATCATCTTTTCCACATCCGCTTCATTCACCGGCTTAATGGCACGGGTATATTTAGAGTTCGGATATTTGATAAAATTGAATTTGTAGTCACAATCCTTACCGTTCAGCGTATTACCGGTTTTCACGTCTTTCAGTTTCACGGCAGCACCGATATCACCGGCCTGCAATTCTTCCACCTTGACACGGTTACCACCGGCTACCACATAGATTTGCGCGATACGTTCCTTCGAACCACGGTCGGCATTCAGCAAATCGTCTCCCTCATGAACTTTACCGCTCATTACTTTAAAATAGGAAACTTCACCGATATGCGGTTCCACACTTGTCTTGAAGAAATAAAGAGATTCCGGTCCATTGGAGTCCGGAGCCACTTCTTTACCTTCCGTATTCTGTACCTTCGGCATTTCAGATACAAAAGGAACAACGTTACCCAAGAATTCCATCAAACGGCGAACGCCCATATCTTTACCTCCACAGACGCAAAATACAGGGAACATACCTCTGGCGATCAATCCCTTACGGATGCCTTCACGCATTTCGTCTTCTGACAGGGAATCTTGCTCAAAGAATTTCTCCATCAGATTTTCATCATTCTCGGCAGCAGCTTCGACCAATGCTTTGTGCATCTCCATAGCCTTATCCATTTCTTCTGCCGGAATATCTTCGATTGTCGGAGCCCCTCCTTCGGGTTTCCATGAGTATTTCTTCATCAACAATACGTCGATCAGCGCATTAAAGCCCGGACCGGTAGCTATCGGATATTGGATAGGAACAACCTTAGAGCCGTATGCCTCTTTCAGCTGTTCGAGGATATTATCATAATCGCATTTTTCATTATCAAGCTGGTTGACTAGAAAAATAACAGGTTTATTCAGCTTTTCTGTATAACGGAAATGATTTTGTGTACCGACTTCGACGCCGTATTGGCCATTGAGAAGGATAATTGCTGTGTCGGTCACATTTAGTGCAGTCACTGTGCTGCCTACGAAGTCGTCCGATCCCGGACAGTCAATAATATTAAGTTTTTTGTTATTCCATTCTACATGGAGAACGGTGGAGAAAACGGAGTAACCATACTCTTGTTCAACAGGAAAATAATCGCTAACTGTGTTTTTTGCGGCAACAGATCCGCGACGTTTTATAACACCACTCTCGAAAAGCATCGCTTCCACGAGAGTGGTTTTCCCAGAGCCAGAACTTCCCAACAAGGCAATGTTCTTGATTTCATTAGTCTGATATACTTTCATAATATATAAGATTTTAGTAATTACTCAGTATGTTTCTCACATACCATTAATTTTGTGATGCGCAAATTAGGGATTAATTGGGGGAAAAGCAACACTTATGGCAGTGTTACTAAACAATGTTATGTAACACATCTTTAACACGAACATTTTCGAATCGGGTTAAAAATTATTTTCGCATGGCTATAAACTAATTTCATAGTTGCAACGAGTAATCCGGCACGATGTTATTTTTAGTTGTTTTCCTTTCATACAATAGTTTCCCCGTTGCCTAATCAGTTTTCGTTTGACTTAAGTCAAGCGATAGTTTAACTTAAGTCATTCTATCGTTTGACTTAAGTCAAACGAAAACCCGGCTACAAGTTCGAATCTTATTTATAAAAGAAAAGATCTTAAATTCAGCATTGCAGGAAATTATCTTCTACTAATCGATGGGGAATTATCTATTTAGCGTATTCCTACCCCACTATAAATAATTTCCGTCAACTGCTTTTTTTGATATATCTAATAATAGTCTTACTTTTACACCCACAAACCCAAACAGCATAGCTATGGCAGGTATCTATCTTCATATTCCTTTTTGCAAAACGCGCTGCATCTACTGCGACTTCTACTCAACCACTCGCAGCGAACTCAAAACCCGTTATGTACAGGCTCTCTGCCGGGAGTTGACGATGCGTAAAGAATACCTGAAAGGAAAAGATATAGAAACTATTTATTTCGGTGGCGGAACCCCGTCTCAACTGGAAAAAGAGGATTTTGAACAAATATTTGATACCATCCGCGAGCACTACGGATTGAATCATTGTCAGGAAATCACTCTGGAAGCTAATCCGGATGATTTATCGCAGGAATATCTGGAAATGCTTTCCTCACTTCCTTTCAACCGCCTCAGCATGGGAATACAGACTTTTGATGACGCTACGCTCAAACTATTGAGACGCCGCCACAATGCCCGTACAGCCATCGAAGCAATTGACAGATGCCGGAAAGCCGGTTTCCAGAACATCAGTATCGATCTAATTTACGGATTGCCCGGAGAAACAAAAGAACGATGGGAAAACGATCTCCGCCAGGCTATCAGTCTGAATGTAGAACATATCTCCGCCTATCACTTGATTTATGAGGAAGATACACCTATATATAATATGTTAAAACAGCACCAGATATCCGAGGTAGACGAAGACTCCAGTTTAGAATTTTTCACATTACTGATAGAGCATTTGCAGAAAGCAGGATTTGAACACTATGAAATTTCCAATTTCTGCCGCCCCGGAAAATATTCCCGCCACAACACTTCCTATTGGAAAGGAATATCTTATCTGGGATGCGGACCATCGGCACATTCTTTTGACGGAATGACACGGGAATGGAATGTGTCTTCAATCGACACCTATATAAAAGGTATAGAAGAAGACTGCCGTGCTTTCGAGACAGAATATCTGGACCCAACCACCCGCTACAACGAATTTATTATCACTACCATACGTACCGTATGGGGAACACCTATAGAGAAACTGAAACAGATGTTCGGCAATGAAATGTGGGAGTATTGTCAAAAAATGGCTGCACCTTATCTGAAAAATGGTAAACTGGAGGAATACAACGGAGCTTTGCGCCTGACGCGTGAAGGTATTTTTATTTCCGACAGCATAATGAGTGATTTACTTTGGGTAGACTAACCAAACAAACAAAAAGCCGATGACCGAATCAGAAGTAAGAAAGTTATTGCGGCAAATGAAAGAACTGGATTCGCAGACTGCTTTCCGGGACTTTTACAACATGACTTACGACCGTCTCTTTCGTATTGCCTATTATTATGTGAAACAGGAAGAATGGTCGCAGGAAATCGTTCTCGATGTATTCCTGAAACTATGGAAGCAACGCAGCAATTTGCTTGATGTGAGAAACATTGAAGATTATTGTTTCATTCTCATCAAAAATGCTTCGCTCAATTATCTGGAAAAAGAATCAAGACATACGCTTATTCATCCCGATTCTCTGCCGGAGCCTCAAGAACAAAGCTATTCACCGGAAGAATCGCTCATCAGTGAAGAACTGTTCGCTCTTTACGTAAAAGCACTCGACCGGCTTCCGGATCGTTGCAGGGAAGTGTTCATCCGCATCCGTGAAGAAAAACAGAGTTACGCACAAGTAGCAGAAGAATTAGGCATCAGCATGAATACAGTGGACGCACAACTTCAGAAAGCAATCACACGTTTAAAAGAGATGATTAGCCGGGCCGAAATAGATTAACATTCTTTTAGACAAAGAGCGTAGGGAGTTTCTGTCCCCCTCCGGTCTTTATCAACAAATAAGTCAATCAATCACTAAAAAAGACAGAAAATGAAAAAGCTAAATGACGCAAACATGGGAATCTTTGTCCTTCTTTCAGTTTGTCTGTGCCTGTTTTCATGCAACAATGACAACGACAACCTACCAAAGGACTATGCAGGATTCGAACATTCGAAGGAAACAGTAGAATGTGAAAGCGACAAACCCGAATGTGAGTTGAAAATTAAAATTGTTGCAACAGAAAAAACAAAAGAAGACCGGACGGTAGTACTTGCCACACCCCCTCCGGTAGTAGGACAAGCAGCAGTGGTACAGCTAACAGAAAAAAAAGTAATCATCAAAGCGGGTAAGAAGTCAGCAACAACTGTCATAAAAATCTATCCTAAACAGATGATATTGAAGAAGCAGAATGTCACTTTATCCTGCACTCCCCAGTGGAAAGAAGGAGGAATCAGCAAACTGACCATTCTGTTGAAACGAAAATAATAGATCAAGAGCAATACAGAAAAAAGATGAAATACACCGATACGGAATTAGAAGAAATACTGAACAAGCTCGTCGCTTCCACACGTTCACCGCGAGGGCGGTTTTCAGCAACAGCCAGTTACCCGGAACTAGAGAAAAAACTGAAGTCACATACCCGGCGTCTGACACTGATACGTACTTTCTCGGCAGCGGCGGCAGTAGCTCTACTTTGCCTATCGGTATGGACAGCCTATTTATATATGCAACCGGTCACGATACAAACGGTTTCCACCTTGGCAGAGACACGCACAGTCTGTCTTCCTGATGGCAGCACCGTCACTCTCAACCATTATTCTTCACTTTCTTATCCTGAAAAGTTCAAATCGGACAAGCGGGAAGTGAAACTAAATGGGGAGGCTTATTTTGAAGTAAACAAGAACAAAAAACATCCGTTTATCGTGCAGACTGAAACGATTGACGTTCAGGTGTTGGGAACTCACTTCAACGTAGATGCCTATCAGAACAACCCGGATGTAAAAACAACGTTATTGACAGGTTCGGTGGCAGTCAGCAATAAAAGCAAGTCAGTTCGTATGATTTTGAAACCGAATGAGATTGCTATATATAATAAGGTGGAAGAAAAACTCACCCGCAAGGTTTTAGAAAACGTAGAAGATGAAATTTCCTGGCGGCAGGGAGAGTTTATATTCGACGACCTACCTTTGCAGGAGATTGCCCGCGAACTATCCAATTCATTCGGAGCAACGATTCACATAGCCGACACGGCTTTGCAAAATTACCGGATCACAGCACGCTTCCGCAATGGAGAAGACCTGACAACTATTTTATCTGTATTACATAATGCCGGTTATTTCGACTACTCACAAAACAATAAACAGATTATTATCACTGCTAAACCAGACTAAGATGAATATTATATTCCAAGATCGCTTCCCTGTCAGAACCATTGTTCTGATAGGGGTAGCACTCCTTATCACCACACAAATATACGCGCAAAATGCGGACGCCCGACTTTCGCTGACACTACGAAACGCCACATTGAAAGAATTCGTCAAACGGATTGAGAATTCAACCGGATATTCTTTTATCTACAGTGAGGAAATTACCATAAAACATAAAATCAATTTGCAGGTAAAGGATAAGCCTTTGCGTGAGATACTTGACCTTGCGTTCAAAAATGAGCAGATCAGTTATCAGTTCACTGGCCGGCATATCCTTCTGCAAAAGAAAAAAGAATCAAAAACTGTAAGCCGCAAGTTCACTATCAGCGGATATGTCACTGATGGGACGTCTTCCGAGACGTTGATTGGAACCAACATCATTGAGAGTCATCAAAATCAAGGAACAACCACCAATCCTTACGGTTTTTACAGCATCACCCTGCCCGAAGGAGAAACCGAACTGCGTTTCTCCTATCTGGGCTATGCCACAGAAGCGCATCATTTTACGCTCTCACAAGACACATTACTAAATATCCGCATGCAGGGTAACACGCAATTGCAGGAAGTAGTCATCGTTTCCGACAAAACCGAGACAGGAACTATAGCCACCCAGATGGGATCTATCGAGATTCCAATGACGCAAATAAAAAATACTCCGAGCATACTGGGAGAGGCAGATGTAATGAAAGCCATCCAACTGATGCCCGGCGTACAGGCAGGAGTAGATGGATCTGCCGGACTGTATATACGTGGTGGAAGCCCGGATCAAAATCTAATCTTACTTGACGGGATTCCTGTATATAACGTAGACCATATGTTCGGATTCTTTTCGGTTTTTACTCCGGAAGCCGTCAAAAAAGTAACACTATTCAAAGGTTCTTTTCCGGCACGTTTCGGCGGACGGCTTTCTTCTGTCATCGACGTCCGTACCAATGACGGAGATATGCAGAAATACCACGGCACACTTAGTATCGGACTACTAACTAGCAAAATCAACCTGGAGGGTCCGATTGTGAAAGGAAAAACGTCTTTCAATATTTCCGCCAGACGTTCGTATCTCGACCTCATCGCTAAACCATTCATGCCGGATGACGATGAATACAGTTATTATTTTTATGACATCAATGCCAAAATCAATCATAAATTCTCCGACCGGAGCCGCGTCTATCTATCTGCCTACAATGGAAAGGATCATTTTGCTGCCAATTATGATGGAAATACAGATTTCAAAGACGGAAGCAAAATGAATTGGGGAAACACGATTCTTTCTGCCAGATGGAACTATGTATTCAACAACCGTTTATTCTGCAATACGACAGTCTCCTACAGCAACTATTTATTCGACATCAACTCATATACCAACAATCAATATTTCGGCAGTAGCGGTACATCATTTACCAACCGGTATTCAGCCGATTACCGTTCGGGAATCAATGATTGGAATTACCAGATCGACTTCGATTATAATCCATCTCCCAAACACCACCTCAAATTTGGAACAGGATATATCTATCATCGTTTCCGCCCGGAAGTTATGACCTCTAAAATCTCCAATAAGACAGGAGATAAAATAGACCTGGACACAACCTACCACAGCATAGCCAACAACCGGATTTACGGACATGAGTTATCCGCTTACCTGGAAGACAACATCAAGATGAATGATCGTCTGCGCCTGAATCTCGGACTGCATTTCTCATTGTTTCATGTGCAAAAACAAAGTTACTTTTCCTTGCAACCACGTGTTTCCGCACGCTATCAATTGGGAAAAGATGTAACCCTGAAAGCATCTTATACCCAAATGAGCCAATATGTACATTTACTATCGTCAATGCCCATTGCCATGCCTACGGATTTATGGGTTCCGGTCACTAAAAAGATCAAGCCGATGCGCTCCCACCAATATTCATTGGGCGGATACTATACGGGAATCAAAGGATGGGAATTCTCGGTAGAAGGATATTATAAGGATATGTATAATGTGCTGGAATATAAGGAAGGCGTCAGTTTCTTCGGTTCTTCCTCCGGTTGGGAAAACAAAGTGGAAATGGGCAAAGGACGTTCGGCCGGCATTGAGTTTATGGCACAGAAAACCCTTGGAAGAACAACGGGATGGTTGTCCTACACTTTATCCAAAAGTGATCGTCAGTTTGCCAAAGGCGGTATCAACAACGGTGAACGGTTCCCATAT
Organism: Bacteroides sp. D22; assembly: GCF_000163675.1. Taxonomy (NCBI): domain Bacteria; kingdom Pseudomonadati; phylum Bacteroidota; class Bacteroidia; order Bacteroidales; family Bacteroidaceae; genus Bacteroides; species Bacteroides sp. D22. Next base: position 29,998 of record NZ_GG774820.1, read on the forward strand.
AAATATGACCGAAGACACAATATCAACCTGACAATCAACCATAAGTTCAGCGACCGTATCGACATCGGTGCTTCCTGGGTATTCTATACAGGTGGAACAAGTACAATCCCTGAAGAGAAAACCGCTGTCATCCGTCCTAGTGACGGCACAAACAACGGATTTGGGGGAGGATATGGATATGGAGATTATTTTGATTCAAACATAACTTCACCCACCATCGGAGAAGCTTCATATGTGGAGCATCGTAATAATTATCGGTTACCAGCCAGTCACCGGTTGAATGTGGGAGTCAATTTCAACAAAAAGACCAAACATGGTATGCGTACCTGGAATATCAGTCTGTATAATGCATATAATGCGATGAATCCTACCTTTGTATATCGCAGCACCAGCAAAAACGATCCCAACAAACCGATTATCAAGAAGTATACTATACTTCCATTAATTCCATCATTCACTTACACTTATAAATTCTAAACCCATTATGAGAACTCGTATATGTTATCCATTTATCCTGTTAATAGCATTGCTGACAACAGTTTCTTGCGAAAACGAACTCCCTTTTAGTGTAAAGGACAATCCCCCCAAACTAGTGATGAACGCACTAATCAACGCAGACAGTCTGACCAACGTTCTCTATCTCAATTTCACAGGAAGAGGATACGCCACTCATGTAGAAAATGCCACGGTGGAAGTACGTGTTAACGGACAGTTATCAGAAAGTTTACGTCCGCTCCCACCCCAAACGGAAGGAGATATGCAATGCCGTTTCCATATTTCCAGCAAATTTACTCCCGGAGATGTAGTTCGTATTGACGCCCTCACAGACGACGGACAATATCACGCATGGGCTGAAGTGACCGTACCACAGCGTCCACATGAAATAGCTGATATCGATACGGTCACCATTCCAATGACAAAGTATTATTATACGCAGAATTTTCTCCGATACAAAATCAATATCAAAGATCGATCCAACGAAGATAATTACTACCGGCTTATCATGGATAAGCAAATGACAGTGAAAGACTATAATGAAGAAACAGGAGAATTTGTCAGCCGGACAATACATCGCTATCATTTTATATCCCGCGAGGATATTGTGCTGACAGACGGACAGCCCACCAACAGCGATGACGAAGACAACGGCATGTTCGACACCGTAAAGAATATATATGGTGTATTCGACGACTCACGATTCAAAAATACATCTTACACAATGACGGTTTACAACCAGACAGATATTGACGGATTTCCTGAATACGGCACCAATGTAAAGATGGATATTATTGTACGTCTTTTAAGCATCACGGAAACAGAATATTACTATCTGAAAGCACTTAACCTAGTAGATTCCGACGCTTACGATGAAACAATAAATGAACCAATCAAGTACCCCAGCAATGTACATGGAGGAATTGGGATGATTGGAATCAGTACGGAGACAAGTAAGATCATTCATATAGAAAAACCACAACGATGAAAACAAATCATAAATTATGGATAGCAGACTGCGATAAACCGTAGTTTTGAAGATTCACCGTCTGTCAATGCCGCTTGCGTGGATGATATGGTCGAATGTCTGTCAATAGCCATGAAAGAAATCGTGGAAGAGATTAGCCAAGATTTACATTTAATACTATCTTTGCAGCCAAAAAGCAGGCACTAACTATGTTTATCATTATTGGAATTATGCTGACAGGCATGCTTCTTGGCTACTTGTTACGCAGTAAAAGACTATCATGGATACACAAGATAATCACTCTCCTTATATGGATTCTTCTCTTTCTTCTCGGAATAGATGTAGGGGGTAATGAATCTATCATCAAAGGATTATACACTCTTGGGCTGGAAGCTGTTGTCATCACGGTAGCTGCGGTCATAGGAAGTACTCTATGCGCATGGGGATTGTGGTACCTATTATATAGTAAAGGAAAGGAGACAAAAGCATGAAAGGTAGTTTGATTATTGTCTCTTTTTTCATTATCGGCACTCTTTGTGGAGTTTACCATCTTATCCCATACGACTTCACCGACAGTAAACTTAGTTACTATGCCCTCTGCGGACTCATGTTCTGCGTAGGTATCAGCATCGGTAACGATCCGAACACCCTGAAGAGTTTTCGGTCCCTGAATCCCCGGCTTGTATTCCTTCCTATCATGACGATACTCGGCACATTAGCAGGCTGCGCCATAGCGGGAGCTTTTATGAGCCAGCGAAGTCCTTTAGACTGTATGGCAGTTGGAGCTGGATTTGGTTATTATTCGCTCTCCAGCATATTTATCACCGAATATAAAGGTCCCGAATTGGGAACTATCGCATTACTTTCCAATATCATGCGTGAAATTATCGCTTTGCTGTGTGCACCCTTATTAGTGAAATATTTTGGAAAGCTAGCTCCTATTTCTGTTGGTGGAGCCACAACGATGGATACCACTCTTCCTATCATTACCCGATATTCGGGAAAGGAATTTGTAATCATTTCCATCTTCCATGGCTTTGTTGTCGATTTCAGCGTTCCGTTCCTAGTCACATTCCTTTGCTCAATATCATTTTAACAGCAATAAATCCTAAAATAGAGAAATACTCTACTATCGTTTTCGCACACGTATTACAAAAATGTTTCATAAAAAGGTATTTTTATATCAAAAAGCTGATCATCTCTTGACTTACATCAAGAAATCAGCCTAAAAAGAATCTTTTCCTTTTCTTTATTTTTATGCTATAAAACATATTCTTATATTTGCATAGGTAAAAAGAAAAGACTAAGCGCTTAGACAGTATTTTCAATAGGTATTAGATTTGTTTTTAGGAATAGTTTTTAGGTATAACAATTAAAAAAGTAGGTATTATGAAACGTTTAGGATTAACATTATTGGCAGCGCTCTGCCTTGCTGCTACAACATTTGCAGCCGGAAATCAGCCTACAACTGCAAAATGGGAAGGTAACATCAATGTAAGTAAACTAGGCAAATATTTAAAGTTAAACTCCGATCAGAGTGAAGAAGTAGCCAATATTTGCGATTATTTCTCCACACAGATGTCAAGAGCCACAACAGCGAAGAAAGATAAAGAAGCAAAATTGCGCAACGCTGTTTATGGTAACTTGAAACTGATGAGAAAGACTCTTAGTGCTGAACAGTACGCCAAGTATGCAGCTTTGATGAATATCACTTTACAGAATAAAGGTATTGAACTGAATAAGTAAAATGATTAATATGTAAAAGAGAGAGAGGGTGGAAGCCGGTTGGCTTCCACTTTTTTTATACTATTATTTAATAGTCACCATCGTAGCCCCAAACCCATATTCCTGGAAAGAAGCATCCTGATAACGGCAATTACTATATTTCCGTTTCAATTCATCAATGACAGCCTTTCGAAGTACCCCATCTCCCTTGCCGTGAATAAAGACAATCTTCTGTTCACGCTTATTCTTATAAGTTTCCATCACTTCGCGAAACTTATCCAATTGATAATTCAGTATTTCAGCATTGCCCATCCCTTGAGTATCATCCAGCAAAGAATCAATATGAAGATCTATTTCAATAATTCCGCTCTTTCCGCCATGAGTAGTATGGTTTGGTTTCACAATAGGTTGTGACTTCGGTTTATCTACAGATTTCTTCTGCAGCAGAGCCTCTTGAATCTCCTCCGCCGAAACATATACTTGTTTGGCAGGCATATCATCTTTCACAATGTCATAAATCAAAGCCGGTTCTTCAAAGAAATCAGAATCGCTAAAGGTATGAAGTTTATAGAACTTCACGGTATCGATCCGTATCTCCACACTAACAGCCGGTTTGATAGCCGCAGGCTTACCGTCCTTGAAGGCGATCAACTGAACAGCCACCCGCTCCATATCATTCAATACATCTTTGGTGAACTCTTCCAACAGCAATTTTGTATTAGGCTCCACCAAACCGTGCGAACGGTTCTTCCATGCTTTCCCTTCGGCACTCAAATAAGTGTAATACAAATAATAATTGCTATCATTTACCAGATAAGTTTCAAAAGGAGTAGTCATCATCGCTTTTGCGTCTTCGGGCACATAAGCCAGAAATACATTCAAAGTATCTCCTCCACGCACCTCCGGCTGACGTTGAATAACAGACATCTCCGGTTTTACCGGTTTAACAGGTTCTTCCGGTTTCGGCGCAGACGAACCGGGTTTACGCCTCATATTATAGTCATCTGTTTCAATCACGACACACTCGCGTATCGGCATCGGAATATCAAACCCATCTGCATCTTCTACCAACACAAAATCCTTTCCCTGGAATCCAGTTACGATTCCACCGCCTACCTCACTAAGAAAGCGTACTTTATCTCCTATTTTCATTATTGTATATCCAATTAAAATTCAAACTCAAAAAAACGAGTAACAAAGATAGAGATTTCTATGAAATTAAATGGAGATTCGGTTCTAAAAACAAACCGTCTGCCTTTATTCCTCTTTTTATTGTAACTTTGCATACGAAATACCAAACAAATGATCTAAAATTCACCATTAACGACGAAAACCGATGAAAGAACTTATTAAAGTCATTGCTTTTGATGCAGACGATACCTTGTGGAGCAATGAACCTTTTTTCCAGGAAATAGAGAAACAATATACAGACCTATTAAAGCCTTATGGCACTTCTGAAGATATTTCAGCCGCTTTATTTCAAACAGAAATGAATAATCTGAAATATCTCGGATATGGAGCCAAAGCTTTCACCATTTCTATGGTAGAGACAGCTTTGCATGTGAGTGGACAAAAGATTTCAGGAACAGACATCCAACATATTATTGAATTAGGCAAATCATTACTGAAAATGCCAATTGAACTATTGCCGGGAGTAAAAGAAACGCTTAAAGTATTGAAAGAGAAAGGAAAATACAAATTAGTAGTTGCCACTAAAGGAGATTTGCTCGATCAAGAGAATAAGCTGGAACGTTCCGGATTAGCCTCTTATTTCGATCACATTGAAGTGATGTCCGATAAAACAGAGAAAGAATATCAACGAATGTTGAATATCTTACAGATTGCTCCTTCCGAATTTGTCATGATTGGCAATTCTCTGAAATCGGACATTCAACCTGTTCTATCGCTGGGAGGATATGGTATACATATTCCTTTTGAAGTGATGTGGAAACACGAAGTAGTAGACACATTCACACATGACCATCTGAAACAGGTGAAAAGATTTGATGAGTTGCTGCTTTTGTTTTAAATAAGTTCTGTTCTTTCTTCAGATAAGCTTTAAATCTGAAGAAAGAAATCAGTGAACAATGCCATCTTATTGGATTACAAATCCAACAGTTTCATCAATTCAGCAGCCCGACACGCTTCTATCGAATTACCGACAGAGAGTTTCTCCAAAATATTCTGGCGGTGTCGATTGACTGTATTCACACTAATATAAAGGGCAGCTGCAATTTCTTTACTAGATAGTCCTTTACGTATACAGCGAAGTATTTCCTTTTCGCGTTCGGATAGGATATTGCGATGTTCTTCCGAAAGAAAGAGGGTTTCGACTTCTCCACGTTCCATATGGGTAATAGTGGGATATATCCCCTGCTCCGTTCGTTGATCTGCAGACAAGGTATAAAGACAAAAAATCAACCATACACTTCCGGAAGGAGTATTTTCCATTATCTGCACTAGGTTATCAATATACTGATAGACTCCTTTCTCATTCATCATACGTATTCTGCATCTTCCCCGGTACTTCAACCGTTCTTCGGAAGACATCGAAAAGGTCTTCTGAAAAAACTGATACTCCAATAACCGCTTTTCTACCAAGTCTTCAGGATGAATACGCCGATAAATACAATCTTCATCCATAGAATCAATCACACTCAAAGCAGCTTCTTCGGGAGTTAAGCCTAGAAAATGCGCCCAAGGATGAACGGCAATGTAACTTTTCCTATTCGAAAGATCTGAAATAACAGCACATCCACCATTAATCTCCGTCAATGAATGAATAAAGCGTTGATGTTGCTCTACAACTCCATTGTCCAATATTTCATCGGCTATCAGTTGTGTCGCATAAACTTCATCTATTTCCTTTTGTAATACGTCCATCTTATAAAATGGTTATTATTCAGTATTGTTGCACACGGAGGTATGACCTATCTTTGCACCACAAAGATAATCAAATAAGAAATGATCATGAAACATTTAAAAATCAAAATGATGTCAATAGCCTTTATGGCAGTAACAACTTCTTCTATGGCACAAAGTTTGAATAAAATGAATTGGCTGAACGAGCCTCAACAATGGGAAATAAAAGATGGCAAAACCTTAGTGATGGATGTTCCTGCAAAAACAGACTTTTGGAGGATTTCTCATTATGGGTTCACAGTGGACGACGGACCTTTCTATTATGCGACTTATGGTGGAGAATTTGAAGCCAAAGTAAAGATAACCGGCAACTATGTCACCACCTTTGACCAAATGGGATTAATGCTGCGCATCGACCATGAAAACTGGATAAAAGCAGGTGTGGAATACATTGATGGCAAACAGAATGTAAGTGCCGTAGTTACACACCGAACCAGTGACTGGAGTGTAGTACAATTGCCGGATGCTCCCCGCTCTATATGGATAAAAGCAGTCCGTCGCCTGGATGCAGTAGAAATATTTTTCTCACGTGATGACAAAGAATATATTATGATGCGCACTTGTTGGTTGCAAGATAATTGTCCTGTCATGGTAGGATTAATGGGAGCTTGTCCGGACGGGAAAGGGTTCACCGCTACATTCGAAGAATTTAAAGTGACTCCATTAGCCGATCAACGAAGACTGGAATGGGCAAAAAGGCAAATAAACAAATAAAAATCAGTCCTGATGCTATTTATTTAAATAGAGAGAAAGCTCTTTATAATATAAATATGGTAGTATATCTTACTTTAAATGTTCTATTTTTAATATGATGAGTATAAATAGCATCACACGGATTTCCTCTTCCAGCAGTTCTGTTGTATAAAATAATGCAAGAATATACAGTTCCAGAGGAGTTTTTTACATAAAAACAGTCAAAAGATACACTATAAATAAACTTATTGACAATCGTTTCTTTAAAAGGAATAACCAGTTCCTTTTAAAGGAACGACTCATTGATCGGTGAGAAACACTTTATTCCTTTAAAAGGAGCATATAAAACTTTATTTTAAGTGCTATCCCAGAGCTAACCTACACTTGAAGCTGCCAACACTCCATATATCAATTTGAAATAAAATAAAGGAAAGTTCTACACATCTATTCTATAAAAAACATAGACTAAAACAAATTGTTCCAAAACGCAATCGATTTATTTCTTTTCTAAATTCGAAAACAGCAAATCCTTCTCATTTTCAACTCATACCTAAATATATCCTGCATATATGGAATTATGCAACGATAAAATATACGTTTTCTCATATTATCGCCAAAACCGTATATACTTATCTTTCTCACGATCCAACGCACCTTCATCGACACAATCATCCAACCGGAACCATGAATGTTCTATCAATGAGCCTCTCTTTTTAACAGACTTATCCCAGTTTCCTATCACTTGTCCTTCATGAAGAACAATCGGATAAAACAGACCATTATTGGTAAATGCTTTCGAGTAATGCTCTTTAGGTAAAACGTCTGTCCGGTCTTTATAGCCAAGCAAATATTCATCATAAGAAGGAAGAAGATGCAAACTGCCGGTAACTTTTCCACGAGTCCGGCAATCTTCATGAATATACCATGTCTGTCCATTCCATTCTTCTGCCGTTAATTCCGAATCAATCAAATAAATAGCTTGACGTGCATCTGTAATAGGCAGCCCCGACCACCAGACAAAATCTTGCAAAACAGCAGGAGCATGACTACGAAAATAGCTTCTAGCCAAACGAGCCAAAGATTCATCTTTGGTCAATTCCGGCACCGGCGGAACACGCTCTTCCAAAAGCGCATACGTACATTTACTTCCTTTATCTTCCCCACTACATACAATCCCCACCTGCTCCGCACGAGCCATAAAGCGGGTCATACGATGATTATCCGCTACAATCCCCGAACGGTTAAAATGCTCGGCAATCTCCTGCCTCGTCAGGCTTTTTTTCCCACAAAGAATTTTCTCCAACAGATTATGACTTTTCGTATAGAGCTCTTCAGAAATTTCCAAGTCATGCCCCTTCGCATAAGACTCATTAGCAGATATAATACGCCCGGCGGAAAGTTTCAACATCCACCGGATATCTTCTGCTGCTACGAGATGCCATGTCGGACGCATTACATGAGTCCGCAGGATTTCACCATCACGGAGCGCTTTTTCCACAGTTTGAATCGTTGCTGACTTCAAACGCATTCCTACTGCCCATTTCACCATGGAATAATTCTGTGCCTGCATAGCTCCCATCCAGGACACAAGTTCCTTGGGTTGAAAGAAAAGAGGACTTAATAACTGTTGGTTGAGTAAACGTATATTCGGTATTTTCATCATACTTATTTATAAAAGAAAAAACAGTTGTTCTTTGATTAAATGACACGAGTAATGGAATGTAACAAAACAGAAGACAAGAAGTCTCTAATATAAATATGTTCTATCCCTTCATAAGTATTTTCAAACATTTTTTCTCCGGACACTACCACTTTCGGATAATTATCTTTAATCTTCAATAAATTCCCGAATTCTCTTTCAATAGTTTCCTGTTTAGAAAGTTCAAGAGAGACTTGCACATAGAGAATCTCTCCATTCCGTTTACAGACAAAATCTATTTCTTCCGTACCCAATGTCCCGATTTTTACATCATATCCACTATATACCAAATGATTATAAACCAAGTTCTCCAAACGCATCGCTCTGTCCTGTGGCTTGTACCCCGTAATCACATTACGAATCCCCATATTCTCAAAATAATACTTCTCCCCTCTTTCGAATAATTTCTTTCCGGCAATATCATACCTTCCTACCCTATGTACAATAAAAGCATCCGATAATGCCATCGCATACTCACTCACAACATAAGGAGAAATATCCACTTTCTGACTTTTCAGAAAATCACTAATACTCTTGCTGGAAAATAAGTTGCCAATGTTACCTGCCAAGAACGAAACTAGTTGTTCCAAAAAGACCGTATTCCTTATATTCTTTCTCTGAATCACATCTTTTAATATAATGGTAGAGTAAATGCTCCTCAAATACTCCATAACAACAGGTTCTTCCATCGGCAAATGTATCAGATAAGGCAATCCTCCATAATGAATATATTTCTCCAATGACGCATCCGTATTCTCCAGTTCATGGAAATCCAGAAATTCAATATACGACAAACTATAAACCACAAATTCAACATACCGACCTCCCAATTCATTCGCTAAATCACTGGAAAATATCTCTGAATTACTGCCTGTCACATATATATCATTATTATCATCCAATGCCAACGAACGGATAGCCAACCTGAAATCTTGTATTTCCTGTATTTCATCGACAAAAATATAGTTCATTCTATCATCTACCGATTTTGAAAGAATATAATCATTCAGTTCTTTATAAGTCTTTATATCTATGAAATTGACATCTTCCTTATTTATATAGATAATATTCGCATCACTCTCTTCTTTCCGTATCAACTCCATGAGTTGATACAAAATAAAGCTTTTACCGACACGACGATGACCGACCATCACTTTTACCAATGTTTTCCTCATGAAAGGTCTTATGCGGTCAACATAAGTGTTTCTTTGTTTAATTATGCGAGGTATTTTCATTCTACTTCTTTTTAAATACGATTGCAATACATCACAAATATAGCATTTATTTTAAATACAATTGTAATTTCTTGAGATTTTATCCTCTACTTCAAATACGATTGTAATTTTCCCATTCTAAATTTTCTATTGTTTTTCTGACTTTATAACTGCATATATACCAATTTATGTCTATTTTTGTCATCTCAAACCAAAGAAAATAGAAATGATGCTCTATAAACTCATCCCTCCTTCAGTAGTAACAGCAACTATCCAGTTGCCGGCTTCTAAAAGTATCAGTAATCGTGCATTAATCATCAATGCGCTGGGCAAAGGTATTTATCCTCCTGAAAACCTGTCCGATTGTGACGATACACAGGTGATGATAAAAGCTCTCACCGAAGGGAAAGAGACGATTGACATCATGGCTGCGGGCACTGCTATGCGTTTCCTTACCGCCTATTTAAGTGTGACCCCGGGGGAACGGACAATCACAGGAACAGCCCGTATGCAGCAACGTCCGATACAGATATTAGTCAATGCGCTTCGTGAGTTAGGAGCTGAAATAGAGTATACCCGCAATGAAGGATATCCTCCCCTCCGCATCAAAGGTGCAGAATTGAAAGGAAACGAAATAACACTGAAAGGAAATGTCAGTTCCCAATATATATCTGCTCTATTGATGATAGGTCCGGCACTCAAAGACGGTTTGACTTTGCATTTAAGCGGTGAGATAATTTCCCGTCCTTATATCAATCTTACATTGCAACTGATGCAGGACTTTGGAGCCAAAGCCGCATGGACTTCTCCCAGTAGCATTTCCGTTGCTCCACAACTCTATCAGAGCATTCCTTTCAAAGTGGAAAATGACTGGAGCGCAGCTTCCTATTGGTATCAGATTGCCGCCTTATCTCCCAAAGCAGAAATTGAATTATTGGGGTTGTTTCATAACAGTTATCAGGGAGATAGCCGGGGAGCAGAAGTTTTCTCACGCTTAGGTATAACTACCGAATTTACATCGCAAGGTGTGAAACTGAAAAAAACAGGCAAAGCGCCGGAAAGACTGGAAGAAGACTTTATCGACATTCCGGATTTGGCACAGACATTCGTTGTTACCTGTGCCTTGCTGAATATCCCTTTCCGTTTCACCGGATTACAAAGCCTGAAAATAAAAGAGACTGACCGTATTGCCGCCCTGCGAGCCGAGCTTAAAAAGCTGGGATATATGATCAAGGAAGAAAATGACAGTATATTAATGTGGAATGGCGAACGATGTGAACCGGAAGAAACTCCGGTGATTGAAACCTACGAAGACCATCGGATGGCAATGGCATTTGCACCGGCAATTATCCGCCATCCCAATTTACTTATTGCCAATCCGCAAGTCGTTACCAAATCATATCCCGGATATTGGGAAGATTTGAAACAGGCCGGATTTCAGGTTATAAACGAAGGCTAATTTTCATACGCTGTGGAAGATTTCAACAAATATACTTCCCACATCAACTACTCCCCTATTGTAGATTTTGTATTACGACAGGGGAAGCAGACCTATTATAAGAAAGGAGACTACTTTTCCCGCCAAGGAGAAGTATGCAAAACAATGGGGTTCGTCAGTTCCGGTTCTTTCCGGTACTGTTGCACCAACAGTGTAGGCGAAAACAGCATTGTAGGCTATACTTTCGATCATTCTTTTGTTGGCAACTATCCGGCTTTTCAGTTACAGGACAAATCAAATGTAGATATACAAGCCTTGTGTGACTGCTCGGTATACGTAATCAATTATCAGCAAATGGCAGACTTCTACGATACCAACGACGCTCACCAAAAGTTAGGACGCCGCATCGCAGAAACGTTATTGTGGGAAGTCTACGACCGGATGATTTCAATGTACAGCCTGACACCGGAAGAACGCTATCTTGAAATTATCAACCGTTGTCCCGACTTACTGAAACTGATAACTTTAAAAGAACTGGCTTCCTATCTTCTGATTCGTCCCGAAACATTAAGTCGTATCCGAAGAAAAGTCGTACAAAAATAAATTCTTGATTTCAATCAAGAGTTTATTTATTCCCTACCCTTACTTTTGCGGGCAAACAAAGTATATTGTATTTCATGAAAAAAATTATAATTATAGGTGCAACTTCCGGCATCGGTCGCGGATTGGCAGAAGTCTATTCTCAAGAAGATTATCTTATCGGCATTACCGGTCGCAGAGAAAATCTATTAGAAGAGGTATGCGCCCGGGACAAAGACAAACTATTCTATCAAGTGTGCGACATCACCGATACACAAGCTACCATTTCATCCCTCGAAACTCTCACTCGAAAAATGGGTGGAATGGATATATTGATTATCTGTGCCGGGACCGGAGAACTAAACCCCGAACTCTCCTACCAATTGGAAGAACCTACCTTACTAACGAACGTGATAGGATTCACCAACATCGCAGACTGGGGTTTCCGATATTTCGAACAGCAAAAAAGCGGGCATCTGGTTACTATTTCCTCTGTTGGAGGTACGCGCGGCAGTGGCATCGCTCCCGCCTACAATGCGTCGAAAGCCTATCAAATCAACTATATGGAAGGATTACGACAAAAAGCAACTAAATCTCCTTATTCTATTTACACTACCGATATTCGTCCCGGATTTGTAGACACCGCTATGGCAAAAGGAGAAGGATTGTTTTGGGTTACTCCCGTTGATAAAGCTGTGAAACAAATTAAAAAGGCTATTTCTAAAAAGAAAAAAGTAGCTTTCATTTCCCAAAGATGGAGATATGTAACTATCCTGTTTCGTCTGTTGCCATCTGCTATTTATTGCCGGATGTAATGATAGATACTCCATAGCCAACACATATTTGTCTAAGTAAATCTAATAAAAAACACCTGCCCCAACTGTTTATACAGATATTGGTATCTACCAAATTCTAGTTATGTATATAAGTCTGTACGGGAATCATATTAATGATAATAGCTAACTCACAAATAAACAGCTCTCTTACAATTGGAGGACACTTTTAGGGTTCAGTAATCAATGATGAAAAAATAAGTTCTTTCAGAACTAGGATGGTTTATAAAATTAGAATTAACGGCACAAATATATAATATATTTTAATACATAGCATGTATTTTCAAAAATAATATCAAATTCTCATTCATTTTTTCTTTTTAAGAATACCCAAAGCCGTATTTTATCTTCATATTGAAATGAAACTACTTGTTTATTTCATCATCCTTGTTATTTCATCTAACACAAACAGGTACGAAATAGATATAAAATGGGTATAAAACAAGTAGAAAAGATCGCTTAAAAGAAGACTCTTTTTTTGAATTTAAGGCTTTGAATCCAACGTTTTACGCACGGAATAAGTTCTGAAAGAACTTATTAAAAGTAATTCCGGATTCTAGGAAAAACTCTAAATTCAATGCTATGTTAAAACAACTAAAGTCAGTTAGTATGTTGTTGTTCCTACTGACAATGTCAGTAGAAGCAGCTTATCCGGAAACTGGTGAAAGCACTCTAAAAGTTTCCGTTGTACAACAGGGTACTACTTGTAAGGGTGTAGTAAAAGATGCAGCAGGTGAAACCATCATCGGTGCATCCGTCGTAGCCAAAGGTACGACGAACGGTACAATCACCGGAATCAACGGTGACTTCTCTTTAAACAATGTAAAAACCGGAGATATTATTGTAGTCTCTTTTGTTGGTTATCAGACTCAAGAAATCAAATTCACAGGACAATCATTGAATATCATCCTTAAAGACAATACACAAACATTGGATGAAGTTGTTGTGGTTGCTTTTGGTACACAAAAGAAAGTGAATGTAACAGGATCTGTATCTACGGTAGGAGCAAAAGAAATTTCGGCACGTCCCGTTAACTCTACCATAGAAGCTTTGCAAGGTATGGTTCCGGGGATGAATATCTCTACTGGTGATGGTGGTGGCTCCTTAGGTTCAGACAAAAAATTCAATATTCGTGGTGTTGGAACAATTGGAGCTGGTTCAAAGGTAGAACCATTGGTGCTCATTGACGGTATGGAGGGAGACATGAACGCTATCAATCCACAGGACATTGAGAATATTTCTGTACTGAAAGATGCAGCCGCTTCCTCCATTTATGGCTCGCGGGCACCAGGTGGAGTCATCCTGATTACAACAAAGAAAGGTAAGTCGGGAAAAACGGTAGTTAACTATAATAACAACTTCCGTTTTGTATCTCCCTTGAATATGCCTGAAATGGCAGATTCATACAATTTTGCTCTGGCAGTCAATGACCAGTTAACTAATGGTGGACAGACTCCCATGTATAGCGCCACCAAACTTCAACAAATTCTGGATTTTCAAGCAGGAAAAAGCACACAATATATGTGGCCGACCGATGCGGGAAGATGGAATTCATTCGATGATCCCCAACGGCAAGACGTGATGCCTACCGGCAATACCGACTGGTTAAAAACGTTATTTGGTAATAGCTTTACCCACGAGCATTCATTGAGCGTAAATGGTGGAACGGATAAAATACAATATTATCTTTCTGCGAATTATCTGGACCAAGGAGGTCTCTTGAAGTTTGGAGATGATAACAAACAACGCTACTCCTTTACTGCAAAAATCAATGCGGACTTAACCAAATGGTTGAAAATAAGTTATAGTATGCGTTTTAACCGGACGGATTATGAAGCTCCTTCATTTGCCGGAGGCGATATCAAAAGTAATGTATTCTATTTCGATGTATGTCGCTACTGGCCTGTCATTCCGGTAGTAGACCCAAACGGATTCTATACTGTCGAATCCAAGATTTACCAATTAACAGAAGGAGGCCGATATAAATCACAAAAAGACGTGATGGCACACCAGCTTGCTTTCATCGTGGAACCCATCAAAGACTGGAAAATTAACGTAGAATTGAACTACCGTTCCAACTATAATTTCAACCATACCGATTATCAAACCGTTTATGGTTATGATGTGAGTAAAAATCCCTACATTATTGCCAATCAAACTTCCAGCGTTACAGAATATGCTTATAAGAGTAATTTCTTCAATCCGAACATCTTTACCGAATACGGCAAATCATTAGAAAGCGGGCACAACTTTAAAGTGATGCTGGGTTTTCAGAGCGAACTATTCAAACAACGTGATATTACCGCTTCCCAAGACGGTATCATGTCGGAAGTGGCTACCTTAAACACCACGCAGACAAATGCACAAAACAGAGGAGGGTACTCCGAATGGGCTACAGCCGGCTTCTTCGGACGTGTTAATTACGACTACAAAGGACGTTATCTGGCTGAAGTAAATATGAGATATGACGGCACTTCACGTTTCCTTCGAGATAACCGCTGGAATCTGTTCCCATCATTCTCCTTAGGATGGAACATGGCCCGTGAAGCATTTTTTGAAGACCTGACCGATTTAATCAGCACATTCAAAATACGTGGTTCATGGGGTGAATTGGGCAACCAAAACACAGATAACTGGTATCCATTCTATCGAACTATTGATATTAACAAAGACCAATGGGGCAATTACGCACTAGGCAGTTGGCTGGTAAATGGTGTAAAACCAAATATTTCCAAAGAATCTGCGCTGGTATCTTCCTTACTGACATGGGAAAAGACGCAAACACTGGATTTAGGTTTCGACTTATCTATGCTCAACAATCGTTTGAATGTAACATTCGACTATTTCCAGCGTAAATCTAAAAACATGGTAGGCCCCGCCCCCGAACTACCCAATCTCTTAGGCATTGCCGTTCCCAAAGTAAACAACCTCGATATGACTTCCAAAGGTTGGGAAATACAGGTGAACTGGCGCGACCAGATACGCGACTTTAAGTATGGAGTTACCTTATCTTTGTCAGACAATCAAGTGGTTATTGATAAATACCCCAATCCGTCAAACACAATTTTAGATAAAGACAATAATAATACGTATTATGCAGGCGCTCACGTAGGTGATATATGGGGATTCCAAACAATCGGCATCGCAAAGACCGATCAAGAGATGAAAGATCATTTGGCCGGTATGCCCAATGGCGCACAGGATGTACTCGGTTCCGGCTGGGGAGCAGGTGACATCATGTATGCGGATTTGAACGGTGACGGCCAGATCAGCAGAGGTAACAAAACACTGGCTGATCATGGTGATTTGAAGAAAATAGGCAACAGTACACCACGCTACAACTTTGGTTTGAATCTGGATGCCGCCTGGAAAGGGTTCGACCTTAAATTATTTTTCCAAGGAACGATGAAACGTGATTATATGCCGGGGAGTGGTTCTACAATGTTCTGGGGAGCAGTAGGCTACTGGCAAACCAACTTTTTCAAACCTCATCTGGACTATTTCCGCGGAGAAGATACGACTAATCCGCTAGGAGCTAACCTGGGTGGTTATTATCCGCGTCCTCTCGAGAATGATAGAAACCGTAATCCACAGACCCGATATTTGCAAAATGCGGCTTACTGCCGTCTGAAAAATGTTACTTTAGGTTATACATTACCTAAATCTTTGACAGAAAAATTCTGCGTCAACAATCTGCGATTCTTTGTTTCAGCAGAGAATTTATTTACTATTACCAGTCTGGCCGATACGTTTGACCCCGAAACTGTTGGCATCGGTAACTGGGACGGATGTACCTATCCGCTATCCAAGACTGTATCATTCGGTTTAAGTGCAACATTTTAAATGATAAACGATTATGAAAAAACATATTAAACTTTTGACAATAGGAACATTGCTATTGGGCGGACTGACCGGTTGCAATGATTTTCTCGACAGGGAACCACTGGATAAAGTAATTCCCGAAAAATATTTTGCATCCGAAAGTGATCTGGCTGCATACACAATCAATGCTTACCCATTTGAAACAGTGACCGATGCGTATGGCATCAATTTCTTCGGCAAAGATAATGATACTGATAACCAAGCCAGTGGTGACTCACCGGCCTTCTGGATACCCGGGCAAAAGAAGGTGCCGTCAGGTGAAGGCGAATGGGACTGGAGCAAAATACGAACCTGCAACTATTTCTTTGATAATACTTTACCGAAATTCGAAGCCGGCACTATTACCGGCAATCAGGATAATGTGAAGCATTATATCGGAGAAATGTACGTGATCCGGGCATACAATTATTATAAATTATTGGTTTCTTTAGGAGATCTACCTATTATCACTACTGCATTGCCCGACATAGAAGAGACTTTGGTGGAATCCAGCAAGCGCCAGCCGCGTAATAAGGTGGCACGCTTCATTCTGGACGATTTGCAAAAAGCAACAGAATTGTTGCTTGATAAAAGTCCCGGTGGCAAGAATCGCATCAGCAAAAACGTAGCTCACTTGCTACGTGCACGCGTTGCCCTCTTCGAAGCAACTTGGGAAAAGTATCACAAAGGAACAGCTTTTGTACCCGGTGGAAAAGGATGGCCGGGTAATCCCGCAGATGTAAGCGGTTTTAATAGTGATGCAGAAGTGGCTTATTTTCTTGATGAAGCAATGAAGTCATCAAAAGTGGTAGGCGACTATATCGTCGGAAAACTGGCAGACAATACCGATACCCCCGAAGGTATGAACGCCAGTCTGGTTTCCATCAATCCTTACTACACCATGTTCTGCGATGAAAACATGGAAGGATATGATGAAATACTGATGTGGAAACAGTTCAAGGAAGGATTGGTAACCAGCAACTTGCAAATGGAGTTGGCACGCAATGGCGGTGGTTCCGGATGGACTCGTGGCATGGTCAATTCGTTCCTGATGCGCAATGGGCTTCCCATCTATGCAGCCGGTTCCGATTATAATCCCGATTGGGAGAAAGAAGGAGTAAATTCCACTTTACAGAATCGTGATTCACGCATTGTTATCTTTACCAAAAAGCCGGGTGATGCCAACACCGAAAATAAAGGTGATGTGAATTATTACGGTGATGACGGAACTCCCAGTTATTGCTCAATCCGTTTCATTTATGGCGATAAAGGAAGTTTGGCAACAACCGGATTCATCATCAAAAAAGGCAAACACTACTCCAGTCACATGGCAAATGACCATAGTGCGGGAACATCAGGTGGTATTGTTTTCCGTGCGGCAGAAGCCATGTTGATTTACATGGAAGCTTCGTATGAAAAAAATGGTAGAATCGACGGAACAGCCGACGGATATTGGAAAGCTTTACGCCGACGCGCCAAAGTGGACGAAGACTATAATAAGACAATCGCTGCAACACAGATGAGCGAAGAGGCTAAAGGCGATTTCGGTGCTTATTCTCATGGCCAATTGATAGACGCGACGTTATATAATATCCGCCGTGAACGCCGTAACGAACTTTGTGCAGAAGCTTTGCGCTGGGAAGACTTGAAACGCTGGCGTGCATGCGACCAGTTGATATCCAAACCTTACCGTGTAGAAGGTATGCTATACTGGGGAAGCAACTATGAAACGCAACTGGCAGATTTATGTAAAGTAGATCCGGCAGAAGGTAATATGTCCTCATCTGATTTAAGTAAATATATTCTTCCATACGAAAAAATCACGAAGAATAATCTGATTGCCGGGCAGAAGGGATTCCTCTTTACACCTGCTCATTATCTGAATCCGATAGGTATGGCTGTATTTCGTCAGACAGCCTCGGATAAGAATGATTTTACAAGTTCAGTCGTTTATCAGAACCCGGGATGGAAGATTGAAGGCGACACCGGTGCACAACCTGTAGAATAATAAAAAGATAAAAGAACAACTCTTTGAGTTTGCAAATATATCGACCTTAATATTATATATCTGTTATCTTTTTATTTTTATAAACTTCATTGTCTCGCTCCAGATTAGGTAGAACTGCGGTCAATCTAATCCTAAGTTAGGCAATGAAGTTTTACATTCGCATGAGTTCTCGTTCAACATCCTCTGCAGATGTATAAAAAGTCTTTGTGATTTCCATAGTCACCCAACAGAGATTATCCGCAAAATTCACTACATTTGTATTTGCTTATCTGTCAACCGGGCTAATCAAGTATTACAATTACTACACTATCCGATTGATAATATCTAACTTGAAACAAAGGTGTATATGAATACTGACTTTACAAACTTAACAACAGAAAATCTTTCTAATGAGCATTTATGCTGCATCATCCGCAGCAAAAAGTCTCATCCTGGTATTGAAGCAAAACGGCAATGGCTTTCCGACCGGCTGAATGAAGGCCATGTCTTTAGAAAGTTAAACGCCAAAGCTACTGTTTTTATTGAATATGCCCCTCTTGAAACAGCTTGGGTTCCCGTCATCGGCGACAACTATTATTATCTGTATTGTTTATGGGTGCTAGGTAGCCCCCGAGGAAACGGATATGGGAAAGCATTAATAGAGTACTGTATAGCCGATGCCAAAGAAAAAGGTAGATCCGGCATTTGTATGCTTGGGGCAAAAAAACAGAAGAGCTGGCTTTCCGACCAATCATTTGCAAAGAAATTTGGTTTTGAGGTGGTTGACACTACTGATAACGGATATGAATTGCTTGCTCTTTCTTTCGACGGAACAGTACCGCAATTTGCGCCAAATGCCAAAAATCTGAAAATAGAAAGTGAGGAACTGACGATTTATTATGATATGCAATGCCCCTACATCTATAAATACATTGAAATGATCAAACAATATTGTGAAGCAAATGATGTCCCTGTTTCTTTTATTCAAGTAGATACGCTACAGAAAGCAAAAGAGTTACCGTGTGTTTTTAATAATTTTGCTGTATTTTATAAAGGAAGTTTTGAGACTGTGAATTTGCCACCTATCGACTATTTAAAAAGAATACTCAAAAAATAAGAAATACAATCCTGACTTTTCCCGCTAATTATCAGGATTGTATTTTATCTGCTTCATTAAAAAGACTTCTCATTTGCCATCTTCCACATATTGAGAAAAGAGGCTTTGGTGATTTCTACGACCTTATCCCAATTCAATCGGTCGGCATGATCGGAAGGCTGGTGATAATCAGGATGCCCGTCCGTATGATACCAGATGATCGGAATACCTACTTTGGCAAACGAACCGTTATCACTTCCTCCTATCGGATTTTCCCAGGCGCGGTAATCCGGTTCCAATTGCAAACCGTATTTTCTGATATCCTCTTTCAACCAATCCCCAAAGACCGGATGGGCGGCTGTGTAGAAATAAACGACTTGTTCGGGTTGTTGAGGTTTGTTGTTACGGCCAATCATGTCAAAGTTCAGATAGCCTTTGATTTGAGATAGGAAAGGACAAGTTTGTACAAAATATTTAGAGCCTAGCAGTCCTTTTTCTTCTCCATCCCAAAAAGCAAAGATTACATTTCTTTCGGGTTGCTGTCCACTGGCTAAAAAGGCTCTTGCAATTTGCAGCACTGCCGATACACCGGAAGCATTATCGTCAGCACCATTGTATATTTGGTCGCCATCAAGTACAGGATCAATACCTAAATGGTCGAAATGAGCCCCCACAATCACATATTCTTTGGTATTTTTACCGGGAATCATTCCCAATACATTCCTCATGGTAAGCTTCTGATGAACTTCCTGTTTCAGTTTTGCTATGGAATCAGGATGTACTTCCAGACGTCCTTTTTTCTGACGTTCTTTACGGTAAGCATCAAAAGGCTGGAAATAGCTGTCAGCCAAAGGCGATACTCCCATCCATTGCAACAAAGAAACAATATATTCCGAAGTCACACGCGAACCGTGAAACCCCGCCTCACGCCCTTGCAATTCATCACTAGCCAAAAAATTGATAGTAGCTTCGGCAGAGGAACGGTTGATTGTATTCAAGGCCCTCTCAATAGGAGATTGGGCAAAAGTAATATTTCCAACCAACAGTAACGCTAATAGTAAATAATCTCTCTTCATTGTACTTCAAATATCTTAAGTCATTTTCATTGATTGGTGAAATTTAATTCACCCGCCAATGTTTATTTTGTAGGTAACATACAAAAGTACGAAAGAAATAGATAGCATACATGATAGAATGCAAATTTATAAGTAACTTTGCACAAAATTGATTGGTAACTGTTATATTGTCATGTGGATACTTATTATAAGTCTGGTGTTGCTGGGTGTCATTGCGCTGATAGCCGGAATTATCCGCAACAAAAGACTGCAAAAGAAAATAGAAAAGGGCGAACTGGACCGTATGCCGGAAGTGAAGGAAGTAGATGTGGAATGCTGCGGACAACACGAAGTATGCGAACGGGATAGCCTGCTGGCAGCTGTCAGCAAAAAAATAGAATATTACGATGACGAAGAACTGGATCAGTTCATTGGCAAGGCAGGAGATGCGTATACAGAAGAAGAAACAGAAATGTTTCGGGATGTATTGTATACGACACTGGATGTAGAAGTGGCCGGATGGATACGTAGCCTTCAGCTCCGTGGCATTGAATTACCGGATGATCTCAAAGACGAAGTTTTTCTGATTATCGGAGAAAGAAGAAACGTAGAAGTAAAAAAAGCAGATGAGAGGTGATGGATTTACTACAATATACATTCTTTCAACACGCCCTATTGGGAAGTCTGCTGGCAAGCATTGCCTGTGGGATTATCGGTACATATATCGTAACCCGCCGCCTGGTATTTATCAGCGGAGGAATCACCCACGCTTCTTTCGGAGGGATCGGGTTAGGATTGTTTGCCGGAATTTCCCCGATACTCTCGGCAGCCGTTTTCTCGGTATTATCGGCTTTTGGTGTCGAGTGGCTTAGCAGACGGAAAGATATGCGCGAAGATTCTGCCATTGCAGTATTCTGGACGTTAGGGATGGCACTCGGAATTATGTTCAGCTTCCTGTCGCCGGGATTTGCGCCTGACCTGTCGGCTTACCTCTTTGGCAATATCCTGACCATCAACCAAATCGATTTATGGATGCTCGGCATATTGGCACTAATACTGACCGGATTCTTTTATCTGTTTATCCGCCCTATCGTATATATTGCTTTTGACCGTGAGTTTGCACGTTCGCAAAAGATTCCGGTAGAGATATTCGAATATGTGTTGATGATGTTCATTGCGCTGACAATTGTAGCCTGCCTACGTATGGTAGGCATCGTACTGGCCATTTCTCTTCTCACCATTCCACAGATGACAGCCAACTTGTTCACTTATAGTTTCAAGAAGATTATCTGGTTATCAATCGGCATCGGTTTCTTGGGCTGCCTAGGTGGATTATTTATTTCTTATCACTGGAAAGTCCCTTCGGGAGCTTCCATCATATTCTTCTCTATCCTGATTTACGCTGTTTGTAAAATCGGAAAGAGTTGTTGCAGGAAAAAGTCATAATAATAGATAGTATATGGAAATCAAAATTCAATCACTGGAAAGTATCCATGAAGCAGCCCGTGAATTTATCGCTGCTATGGGCGACAACACTGTATTTGCTTTATACGGAAAGATGGGTGCCGGCAAAACGACATTTGTCAAAGCGCTCTGCGAAGAATTGGGCGTAACGGATGTTATCACTTCTCCTACTTTTGCCATTGTCAACGAATACCGTTCGGACGAAACCGGAGAATTAATCTATCACTTCGATTTTTACCGCATCAAGAAACTAAGTGAAGTGTACGACATGGGCTACGAAGACTATTTCTACAGTGGTGCTCTCTGCTTTATCGAATGGCCGGAACTGGTAGAAGAACTACTTCCGGGAAATGCCGTAAAAGTAACGATTGAAGAACTGGAAGACGGAAATAGAGTGATCAGACTATGACCGGACAATATATCGTACAAGGAATCTTTGCGCTGGCAGGAATCGTCTCCCTGCTGGCGTCATTGCTGAACTGGGACTGGTTCTTTACAACGCGCAACGCACAAACCATTGTCCGGAATGTAGGACGCAACCGGGCAAGACTCTTCTATGGGATACTGGGAATTATCATCATTGGAATGGCTATATTCTTCTTTGTGGAAACACGGAAAGCCATCACTCTTTGAGACATTTTTTCAGACAAAAGAACATAAGTACAAAAGACTACAAAAATATGTTCTTTTGTTCTTATGTCTAAAGCAACTGTCGTGACTTCATCTCCAGATACTTATTAATCACATCAATCGAAAGATTCTCCGGTGTAGTTAATAAAGAATAGATGCCATGTTGTTTCAAAGTAGATACAATCAGCCGCTTCTCGTAAGCGAACTTTTCTGCAATCACGTGCCGATAGTAGCTTTCCGTATCTTTTGCCGGTTGGGCGATATATTCCTTCAAATCGACATCTTCAAAAAAGACTACGAGCAAACGGTGCTGGCGGTTTAGTTGTTTCAGGTAAGATAATTGACGGTTCATTCCTCCTATGCTCGAGAAGTTAGTATATAGTACCAGCAGGCTACGCTTACTGACATGTTTGTTCAAATGAACGCAAAGAGCCGAGAAGTCTGTCTCCCCGAAAGTGGTCTGCTGACTATAAAGACTTTCCAGCAATGTCTGCATATATCCCGATTGCTTGGAAGCAGGCACAAAAGTATCGAAGTGTTCATCGAAAGTCACTAATCCGGCTTTATCTTCTTTCCGCATAGCAACATACGATAGCACCAGCGAAGCATTAATTGCATAATCCAGCAAGGTCATTCCACGGAAAGCTTGCTGCATCACTCTACCTTTATCGATCACATTATAAATCTGCTGTGAGCGTTCGTCCTGATACACATTCACCATAAGTTCATGCCGACGGGCACTCGCTTTCCAGTTAATCGTACGGTAATCATCCCCCTTTACATACTCTTTAATCTGCTCAAACTCCGTATGATGCCCAACCCGGCGAATACGCTTTATTCCCAATTCTGTCAGATTATCACTTATTGCCAGCAATTCATATTGATGGAGCATCAGATATGACGGGTACACTTTGATATCCAAAGGTTCTGCACAAGTATAGCGCCGGGATATAAAGCCGATTTTTCCGGTCACAAAAACTCTAATATGACCGAAAGAGTAAACACCACGATGAGTAGGTCGAAGACGATAGGTAACTGTTTTTCCCTCGTTTGCTCCAAGCTTCACCTGAAAGTCTACATCACGTTTCTGAAAGATAAAAGGGATCTCATCTATGATTTCTAAAGATACAGGATGCGGATAACTACTTTCTACCCGAATACTTACTTCATTTTCGTCGCCATTAGAGAAACGGTCGGCACACTGGCGGAAAGCACGGATTCCACGAATACGATAAAGAGAATATACGTCTGCCAGTACCACCAAAAGCAAGACAAAAAGTGCCCACTGCCCGATAACAAAGAACGGAGCAAAAACATATCCGCTACCCAACAACAGGATAACCAGGACAAGGGCAATATAGAAACGACGAGTTAGAAACAAATGAATTATGATTTATGAATTATGATTTATAATTTCTTGGGTTTACGATTTCTTCAACTTACAATTTACGTACAGTTTATAATTTACGATTTATGATTTCTTCGATTTATGTTATGAATAGAGTCAGACATCCAACGCGCAGCCCAAATCATAAATCAGAACTCATAAATCATAAATCTTTTCATTTTGGTACTTCCACTTTATCAATTAAGCGTTGCGTCACTTTCACTGGAGAATAGCCTTCCATTTCAGCTTCCGCAGTCAGGATCAGACGGTGCTGAAGTACATAAGGAGCTACAAACTTGATATCTTCCGGTGTCACAAAATCACGTCCCTGCAAAAGAGCATACGCTTTCGACGATTGCAGCATGGCTACAGATGCACGTGGAGAAGCTCCCAAATATACAGCTTTGCTGGTACGGGTCTGCTGTACAATCAATGCGATATATTGGAGCAACGTGCGGTCTACAAATACCTGATTCATGAAAGCACGAAGCGACAACAGTTCTTCTTTGGTAATAGCGGGAGTGATGTCGTCCAACTTCACCAATGCGGCATTGGTATGATGACGTTCCAAGATATTCACTTCCTCTTCCAATGAAGGATAATCCATCGTTATCTTCATCAGAAAACGGTCGAGCTGTGCTTCGGGAAGTTTGTATGTTCCCTCCTGCTCTACCGGATTCTGGGTAGCCAAAATCGTATAAAGATCTCCCATCCGGTGAGTCGTTCCATCAATACTGATCTGGCGCTCTTCCATTACCTCAAACAAGGCAGCCTGTGTCTTGGCAGGAGCACGGTTGATTTCATCGACCAATACAATATCCGCAAAAATCGGTCCCTGATGAAAATCAAAACCATTAGTTTTCATATTAAACACAGTCGTACCTAATACGTCACTCGGCATTAAGTCCGGAGTGAACTGGACACGACTGAAGTCTGCATCAATCAGACGAGCTGTCAAACGGGCCAACAGTGTCTTCGCAACTCCCGGAACACCTTCTATCAATACGTGTCCATTCGCCAAAATCGCTGTCAGTACCAAATCGACTGTCTGCTCCTGCCCTACTATGACGGAAGCAATCCGGTCTTTCAACTCTTGTATCTTCTCGGAAAAGAGAGTTAAATCTACTCGCTGTTCTGTATTCTCTTCCATAAATTTCTTCTTTAGATATGATTGATTATTTCATTCATTTTATCGATATATACCTTCATCTGCTCCGCATCAATAACACGTCCTCCGTAAATCACGGGTCTGACTTCGCGGATAAATTTAGCAATCTCTCCGGCATCCATTCCGGTTTTCCGGGCAATCCGGTGGAAAGAGCGTTCATCGTCGGCCACTTCTTCAATATCCACCTGAATCTCTCTCCGAAGTTCTTCGGCTAAATAGGAAAACTTCTTGCGAACTAAATCCGCATGGTCTTTCTTCTGAAAGTAAAGCGTGCCTATCAGTTCGGTAAATTCAAGAGATTTATTCGCCGGCTCGTGAATAACAGGGATCACCCGTTGCCGCCTCTTCGCTGTGAATATCATAAAGAGTATGATGGTAATCATCGTCAGATACAAAGCCCAACGAAGCGGTTCATGTGCAAGAAAATAACGGAAAGGTGATTGCTGCACCTGTGCAGTTTCTTTCATGTACCCCTCCGTGCGAACGATAGGAAGCTTCCCCATCTGCGACAACAAACGGAAGATATAGGTTGCATTTTTGCCGTCCAACATTCCGTAATTGGTAAAAATCAAAGGAGTGGAAACTAAAATAACTTCTCCTTTCCCCCACCGACGGGACATCGCTACAGGCATATAAACAAGACTATCCGTTGTCAACGAGTCCACCTCTGTTTCATACCGGAACTCATTCGACTCAAAAACTCTTTGTGCCAACACCCTTTCCGGAAGTGAATCTCCCCAAAAATAAGAGGAACACAACTGGGGATAAAAATAGAAAGTCTGACGGGGATAAACCGTCGAATCTCCTATCCAATGCAAGCTATCCTTTTTCATAAATGAAGTTGCATATTTCTTCAAAGCCATCGGACTGAAATAAGAATAGTAAGACCTGAACTGCAAGGTATCTTCCAAATATCTGCCGAACAAGGTACTCACCAACATGATCTTATCTCCGCGTTCCGCCATTTTCAACAGAGC
Source organism: Bacteroides sp. D22 (assembly GCF_000163675.1). Classification (NCBI taxonomy): domain Bacteria; kingdom Pseudomonadati; phylum Bacteroidota; class Bacteroidia; order Bacteroidales; family Bacteroidaceae; genus Bacteroides; species Bacteroides sp. D22. Next base: position 56,188 of record NZ_GG774820.1, read on the forward strand.
GTTTACATCGACGTCCGACAATCGCAAATTATCAGAGATAACCAATATACCTTTGCGTTGCGTCGTATCTTCCTGCTCCAATTGATAGAGGCTTTTCCTCGAAAAAGTGTAGCCCTGTGGCAAAGAAGAAGACAATACGCTATCGAACACTGCACATCCGAAAGGTTGCTCGTCATTATGTCCGAAAGTGGGCTTCCACACAAAATTCTTCGGTAAATTATATTCTATTGCAAACATGATGAATAGAAAAGCGACAATAAAGACAATGAACCAGCGACTTCCTTTCATGCGACGCCTCCTTTCTCTATTTCTTCCTGCAAGACCTGCATTGTCCGGAAGAGTTCTTCCGTCGCCTCAAAGTTGCCATAACGTACCCGCAGGAAATGATTGGTCAGTTGCCTGAAAGCCGGTAGCCGGACTTCATTGATATACTGGGTAGGCGTTTTATAAAGTTGCCAGTCAATACGTTCAGCGTCACTAAGTTGTTTCAAAGTTTGCAGATAGAGCAAACGTACTGCTTCCCGGTAATTCTGACGGGAAAGCGCTTCCGCAATCCCTCCCGGAAAATCTACTCCGTAAATGGTGTCTTCTTCAACTGTATAAGGCAACACATTTTTATGCGAGACCATAAACAATTCCGGGCGTTTCCGATAGACAAACCAAACAATCAGCAACAAAAGAAGAATGGCAATACATACCAGAATAAGCCCTGAATACTCTTCAGCAAAATGACTGCCGAATATTTTGCGCAACAACTCCCCAAACTGCCGACTGATCCACTCAAAGACATTCATCTCCGGAGTAATCAGTTCACGGTTATAGTTGTATGCCGGATCAGACTGCCAGAGGGCAATCTGCGCCGTATCACAAACTAGTGTATCAGCCGGGGAAGTGAGATTCATCTAGTAGAGGTTTGGTTTAGAGTTTATCAAAATTGTCAATATCACTTTCTACCGTTATGCTGTCCACCACTTCCGATGCATGACCATACTGATAAACCAGACCGACGATACCGAATATAGCCGATAAGTAAGAACCATACAACATCAGGATAGAGAACAAATATTGCGCAAAGTTCAGTCCGACTGATGAAGAGGTTGCACCTCCGTCACTCATCGTAAAGATCATTTTTACAATATAGATCACATACCAGGGTATAGAAACGATTCCTTGTAACACACTGGCAATAATCCCCATCACAATTAAAATTAGAAAGACGCCTCCCCAGGTAGCAAATCCCAACCGGAATGTTTTTGCAAATGCCTCACCCAACGAAATGTCTTCAAATAAGTAGATGGGAGCCATTAATGCCAAAGGAACCATAAAGGCGAATAAAAGCGGGATGGTCAGAATGAGTGTGAAAGGTGTCAATACAGCCAATAAGACAATAAAGATCACCGCAAAGATGAATAAAAAGCTGCAGGCGATCCCCATCAAAAACAGTCTTTTAATATTACGGAGCAACAACGATTTTATATCGCCGAATACAATCCCGTTCAGACGTTCTTCCCGTTCATTATACAATCGTACCATCGCATAAACCAAAGAAGTCATCAGCAAAGCTCCCAAACATGAAAAAAAGACAACTCCTGCATAATTCAGTGCAAATGAAGGTCCCAGAGCAGCTAAAGGATTATCACTTATTCCTCCGGAGGCCTGCATAGCAGTAATATCTGTCATGCTTCCCATTAAACCGCTAAAGTTTGCGGCCTGAATTAAGCATATAGGGAGTATCAGATAAGTTGAATACTTAAACAATTGTTTCCAATTCTCTTTTATAAAATCAAAAGAAGCGTTCAACTTCTCACCGAAAGGACGTTTCACATACATCGCAATCTTAGGTTTCTGTGATTCCATGTTTTTTTCTATTTGGTAAATAAATATAGTAGAATATAATAAATGCCAGAGAAGTGAATATCACGCCAAGCCTCAACACATCGGGAAGCTCTGTGTGCCGGGTAAGAAAACCTTCTATAAAGCCTGCCATAATGAACACCGGAACAGTGCCGATCACTATTTTCAAGCCTCGCTTCGCTCCTCTCCTAAAAGATTCCAGTCGGGAATAAGTGCCGGGAAACAGCCAGCCGTTGCCCAAAGCCAATCCGGCGGCACCGGCTACGATAATCGCCCAGATTTCAAGCGTTCCGTGCAACCAGATGGCAAGACTGGATTCCCACAACAAATCGTGTTGATAAAAGAATGTTTGAAAAGCTCCTACCATGATACCATTGGAGAGAAGCATATACCCTGTTCCAAAACTAGTCAGCAATCCCATTGCAAAGCAGTTGAAAGAGACCATCACGTTATTAAGTGTAATGCCCAAGAACATCGGTACTTCGGAAGAACCATTATATACGGCCATCGGCTCCCCATTGGCAATATTGTCGAGTGTCATATCCACATAACCGTTTCCCAATATCAGCCGGACAAAATCCGGGTCATTCGCTGCTGATAATACGCCGATTAATGCGCTGGCAACAAAAATCAAAAAGGAGGTCAGTAATTCGCGCCGTGCATCGTGCATGGTTCGTGGCACTTCCTGTGTCCAGAAGGTAATAATCCGTGTCCACTTCTCGCGTTTATTGCGGTAGATTTCGTTGTGCAACGCTGAAGCCAGATTATTCAGATAAATAGTAATACGGGAAGTTGGGAAATGTGTTTGGGCAAATGCCAGGTCAGCTGTCAAGTCCGTATACGCATCGGCTAGTTGGTCGGGGGACAGACTTGCCGCCCGCTCCACAACTTTCTCTGTCTCCTTCCATTTTTCAATGTTCCGACGAATAAACGTTACTTCTTTCATGCTTTTCAATAGATTTCGGATAAGTTTTGTCCGAAACCGGAAGCAAAAATAAGAGAATTATGATATATTTGCAACGGAATCCTAAAAATGTTTAACCTGAAATGGCAGAATCTACGATAATAACCGGACAATTCGTTCGTATCAGCCAAACGCCCGCCAGTATCGGCGAACGACTGATGGCTTTAATCATCGATTATTTTCTGATCGGGCTTTACATCTTGTCCACTATTACGCTCTTGTCTAAATTAAGTTTACCGTCAGGATTCAGTTTGTTCTTTTTTCTGTGCGTCGTTTATTTACCGATTCTCGGTTATTCTTTTCTTTGCGAGATGTTCAATCACGGACAGAGCTTTGGCAAAAAACTCATCAATATCCGTGTCGTAAAAGTAGACGGTTCTACTCCAAGCATCGGCTCTTATCTGTTACGATGGCTTCTTTTCCCAATTGATGGTCCCATCACAAGTGGCCTTGGACTTCTGGTCGTTTTATTGAATAAGAACAACCAACGATTAGGGGATCTAGCTGCCGGCACTATGGTAATTAAAGAGAAAAACTATCGTAAGATACATGTCAGCCTGGATGAATTCGACTATCTGACCCAAAATTATCATCCGGTATATCCCCAGTCGGCTGATTTATCTCTCGAACAAGTGAATGTAATTACCCGGACTTTGGAATCCAGCGAAAAAGACCGGGCAAGACGTATCACGGCACTTGCCAAAAAAGTACAGGAATTACTTTCCGTTACTCCCCGTGAGGGTAATCAAGAGAAATTTCTTCAGACGATACTTCGCGATTATCAGTATTATGCATTGGAAGAAATATAACCAGAATACGCTGTTTCAGACTATTCAGGCAAGGGATTATTCTCACTGTAGTGAGAATTAATTCTCATAGCAATGAGTATTTTTTCTCATTATAGTGAGAACTTTTTCTCATAGCATAAAACTGTTTGAGAAAAATCCCGCAAAAAAAGGGGTATACTCACAGAGCACACCCCTTATCTTAATTTTATCTGCAATGAGACCGGACGTCGTTTAGTCCACCTGTCCCAGAGAGTTTCCGTATTCCATTTCTCCCTGAACCACAAAGAGGACTTCTTCAGGATCGTATTCCCCTATTTCATCCTTTTTGGCTTCTTTTACAATGTAAGCCACAACCTCTTCCAAATCGATGTTGACATAGCCGTCTTCATCGGGTTGAGCGTCGAGAATGCCACTTTCAGAGTAATACTCGTCGATTAAATCGAGAAAATAATACAATTCATCGTCCGAGAACTTCTCTTTCAGTTCTTGAGGCAGATAGTTTTTGATAAACTCGATGGTCTTCTCGTCATCGGCATCTGCTAATAAAAAATCGTCTTCCAGTCCCATTTTTTTTAAGTATTAAGTGATAAGTATTAAGTATTATCGACTATAAAAGCTTCTTCACCTTTTCTGCGAATACCGGTTTGCCAACTGCACCTACCTGTTTGTCTACTATTTCACCGTTTTTGAAAAACAATACAGTAGGAATATTACGGATACCATATTCAGCAGCCATATCACCATTTTCGTCTACATCGCACTTACCGATGATTACTTGTCCTTCAAACTCCGCAGCCAATTCTTCAATGATAGGAGCCACCATCTTGCATGGGCCACACCAAGGAGCCCAAAAATCTACAACAACCGGTTTTCCTTCTGCAAGAACCTCTTTATAGTTGCTGTCTGTAATTTCTAAAGCCATTTTTTTAAGTATTAATTATTAAACGTTATTTCGTTAGCTTATTCTCGCCACAAATATAATCAATTTATATGAAATCCCAGTTCGGGACGTTCCTTTAAATATGTTATTAAATCCCGCCCCACTGAAAGCTTGATCGGACGGGAAATCAAATCAATTGACATGTGACTTACATCGGCATCATCCGTCACTTTAAAATACAGTTCCGTATTTCCCGGATGTTCCTTAGTCAAAGTGGCAAGTTCAGTAACCAAAGCCGAGTTCAAGACTGACAGAGGAATGATAATCGTGATCTTCTGCACCAGTTCTTCTTTCACATCGGGAAGAAGCTCCATAGAGGTGATTTTCACTTCCAATTCATCCTGCCGCCATTGTTTGGCTTGGCAACGAGCCTTAATATATAAGAAAGTTCCTTCGTTGAGGTATCCCTGATAAGTCACCCAGTCATTTCCCCAAAATGGGATTTCGGTAGAACCGGAATAATCTTCAATCTTGGCGATACCATACGGATTTCCATTCTTGCTGACCCCGCGACGAACACTAGTCACGATTCCTCCCATCGTTATTTCACGACCAACAAGTGCAGCTTTATCTTCCAAATCTGCCATACGGGTATTGCAGACGTGTTCCAACACGATAGAGAATTCATCCAACGGATGAGCGGAAAGATAAATACCTACCAAATCACGTTCGCGGTTCAAGCGATCAAGATCACTCCAACGTTCTACACCTTGAGGAATTTCAGGAGTTGCAACATCAATAACGTTTTCACCACCGAACAAAGAGTTGAAAGCAGCTGCCTTATCTGCCTGATAGCGGTTACCATAGCGCATCAATGTTTCCAGAAATACTTCACCCTTAGAATTTACAGCAAAGTATTGCTCCCGCTTCAGTTCCGGGAAACTATCAAACCCTCCGGCTAATGCCAGACACTCCATATTCTTCTTGTTGCAGGCATTCAGGTTGACACGTTGCACAAAATCGAATATACCGAGGAAAGGACCATTCTTACTACGTTCCTCCATAATACTATGGACAGCAGCTTCACCTACACCTTTGACAGCCCCTAGTCCAAAACGGATATTACCATCATGGTTTACTGTAAACTTCAGGTTACTTTCGTTTACATCCGGCCCCAGCGTCTGAATACCCATTGCCTTACATTCGTCCATCAGTTTCGTAATATCGGTAATGTTCGACAAGCTTCGGCTCATCACAGCAGCCATATATTCAGGAGGATAATTAGCTTTTAGATAAGCGGTTTGGTAAGCTACCCACGAATAACAAGTAGCATGTGATTTATTGAAAGCGTATGACGCAAACTTTTCCCAGTCGGTCCAGATTTTTTCAAGAACTTTCGGGTCGTGTCCGTTCTTACGCCCACCTTCAATAAATTTAGGTTTCATGTGGTCCAGCTTGTCACGCAGCTTCTTACCCATCGCTTTACGGAGTGCATCAGACTCACCGCGGGTAAAGTCCGCCAATAAGCGCGACAGAAGCATCACCTGTTCCTGATAAACCGTAATACCATACGTATCCTTCAAGTATTTCTCCATTACTGGAATATCATACTCAATCGGCTTACGCCCATGTTTACGGTCGATAAAATCAGGTATATAATCCATCGGCCCCGGACGATAAAGGGCATTCATGGCAATCAAATCTTCGAATGTAGAAGGCTGCAATTCGCGCAGGTACTTCTGCATGCCGGCAGATTCAAACTGGAATGTACCAATCGTCCGTCCGTCACTATATAATTTATAAGTAGCCGGATCGCAGATGTCTATCGCATCGACGTCTACTTCAACATTACGACTTAAACGGATATTTTCAACGGCCTCTTTGATAATAGACAAAGTTTTCAGACCAAGGAAGTCCATCTTAATCAATCCGGTATCTTCAATCACCGAACCTTCATACTGGGTAACAAGCATTTTTTCGCCCGTTTCCTTATCATCAGCAGTGCTGACAGGTACCCAGTCGGTGATATCGTCACGACAGATAATCGTACCACAAGCATGTACACCTGTACCACGTACGTTACCTTCGAGCATCTTAGCGTACTTGATCGTATCCCGTACCAACGGATCGGATGATGCTTCCGCAGCTTGTAGTTCGGGAACATATTCAATCGCATTCCGCAAGTTCAGTTTCTTATCAGGAATCTTATCCGGCACTAATTTAGCCAATCGGTCAGACTCCGATAGAGGCAGCTTTTGCACACGGGCAACATCCTTGATAGCTAACTTGGTAGCCATTGTACCATAAGTGATGATATGAGCTACTTTTTCCTGACCATATTTATTCGTTACCCAACGAAGTACCTCTCCACGCCCGTCATCATCAAAGTCCACATCGATATCGGGCAAGGAGATACGGTCCGGATTCAAGAAACGCTCAAACAGCAAATCGTACTGGATAGGGTCGATTTTCGTAATTCCCAGACAATAGGCCACCGCCGAACCGGCAGCCGAACCACGTCCCGGACCGACCGACACACCCAATTCCTTACGTGCCGCATTGATAAAGTCCTGTACAATCAAGAAGTATCCTGGGAAACCCATCGTTTTCATGATATACAGTTCAAAGTTCATTCGCTCTTTGACTTCTTCCGACAGAGGTTCACCATAAATTCTCTTAGCTCCGTCAAAAGCTAGTTTCGCCAAGTAATCTCCTTCAAGTTTAATACGATAGAGTTTATCATAGCCACCCAAGCGTTTGATTTTTGCTTTCGCATCCTCTTCACTCAATACCACATTACCGTGCTCATCTTGAGTAAACTCATCAAACAGGTCTTTTTCCGTAAACTTCGCCCGATAGCCTTCTTCCGTCCCAAAATCTTCGGGAATAGCAAAAGTAGGCATGATAGGTGCATGGTCGATGGAGTAATATTCTACCTTGTCAAGAATCTCCAGCGTATTGCTCAACGCTTCGGGAACGTCGGCAAAGAGTTCGTTCATCTCTTCGCGTGTTTTCATCCATTCCTGTTTGGTATAAAGCATACGGCTAGGATCATCCAAATCCTTACCGGTACTCAAACAGATCAAACGGTCGTGCGCTTCCGCATTCTCTTCATCTACAAAGTGAACATCATTCGTACAAATTAGTTTGACATTGAACTTCTTAGCATATTCAATCAGATATTTGTTCACATTTACCTGCAACGGATAACATTCGTGATTAGCACGGGGAACAGTCGCTTTATGACGCTGCATCTCCAGATAATAATCATCCCCAAACAGGTTCTTATACCATTGTATGGCTTCTTCGGCTTCTGCAAATTGCCCGGCAGTAATCCGCTTCGGCACTTCACCACCGAGACAGGCCGAACAAACAATAAGTCCTTCGTGATATTTTTCCAGTTCGCTACGATCAGTACGCGGGCGCATATAATATCCGCGTGTCCATGCGTGCGATACTAATTTAATAAGATTATGATAACCTTTTTCATTCTTAGCCAATACAATCAAGTGATAACCACTTTGGTCGGGCTTACCTTCTTTTAAGTCCATAGTGCGGCGCGCAACATACATTTCACAACCGATGACAGGTTTGAAAAGCTTGTTTTCCGCTTCCACTATCTTAGCTTTGCAGGCAGCAATCTCCGCTTCTTTATCCGCGCACTCTATTGTGCCGGCCTCAATTCCTGCAATTCGCTTCTTCAGGTCTTTGACTTCACCTTTCGGACCGCTGTTCTTTTTATTAACGTAGTTCGTAAATTCCTTAATACCGAACATATTTCCATGATCGGTCACGGCAATACCCTTCATCCCATTTTGCATGGCTTTATCGACCAGACGAGCTACACTAGCCTGACCATCCAACAGAGAATATTGAGTATGGACATGTAAATGAACGAAATCCTGCATAATGATAAGTAGTTAATTTGAAGGCATAAAATTACTACCTCTTGGGTTATAAACAAAAATAATCCTCAAAAAGTTATCAACATTCGCATTTCTATGCTCATTTACTTGCTGATTTTTTAAATTAAGTATATTTTTGCAGACAATATCATTAAACAGCATTCATGGGCCGACTAAAGAAATTGAAAAAAATACGTATTCACCGCGAAGGAACACATATATTATGGGCAAGCTTTTTGCTATTGCTATTGATTAATGCGGCTCTTTATTGGGGAATCGATTGCAAAATACCTTTTTATGTGGTAGCAGTAGCGAGTATAGCAGTCTATCTGCTGATGGTGAATTTCTTTCGATGTCCGATCCGTCTCTTCGGGCAGGACACTGAAAAGATTGTCGTAGCACCCGCCGATGGAAAAATCGTCGTCATCGAAGAAGTGGATGAAAACGAATATTTCCATGACCGCCGCTTAATGGTATCTATTTTTATGAGCATCGTGAATGTACATGCCAACTGGTATCCGGTAGATGGTACTATTAAAAAGGTAGCGCATCATAATGGCAATTTTATGAAAGCATGGCTGCCGAAAGCCAGCACAGAAAACGAACGTTCTACGGTAGTGATCGAAACTCCGGAAGGAGTGGAAATACTCACCCGGCAAATCGCCGGAGCAGTGGCACGCCGTATTGTCACCTACGCTGAAGTAGGAGAAGAATGTTATATTGACGAACACATGGGATTTATCAAATTCGGTTCCCGCGTGGATGTGTATTTACCCATTGGCACGGAGATTTGTGTCAAAATGGGACAATTAACGACCGGTAACCAAACGGTTATCGCCAAACTTAAATAATTCTGTCACAATGACAAACGTTATTAAAAATAGTATTCCGAATACCGTAACCTGCCTGAACCTTTTCTCCGGTTGTATTGCTTGCGTCATGGCTTTTGAAGCAAAATATGAACTAGCTCTACTTTTCATCGCTTTAAGTTCTATTTTTGATTTCTTTGATGGATTGTTGGCTCGTGCACTCAATGCACATTCCATTATCGGAAAAGACCTGGATTCATTGGCAGATGATGTCAGCTTCGGAGTTGCTCCCTCACTGATCGTATTCTCCTTGTTCAAAGAAATGTACTATCCGGCAAATATGGAGTTCATCGCTCCTTATCTACCCTATTTGGCATTCTTGATTTCTGTTTTTTCTGCCTTGCGCCTGGCTAAATTCAACAATGACACACGGCAGACCAGCTCTTTTGTCGGACTCCCAGTACCAGCCAATGCTCTGTTTTGGGGTTCATTAGTGGCAGGGGCACATGACTTCCTGATATCAGACAACTGCCATCCTGTCTACCTTCTTATACTTGTCTGTCTGTTTTCCGGACTACTGGTATCAGAAATACCGATGTTTTCTTTGAAATTTAAAAACCTGTCATGGAATGACAACAAAATCAGTTTTATATTCCTGATTATCTGCATTCCTCTTCTTCTATTTCTTGGAATTAGCAGTTTTGCCGCCATTATCGTATGGTATATTTTACTTTCACTTTTTACAAGAAAAAGTAAATAAACAATCTCTTGGCACGTTTGTTGTACTATGAGTTTTATCAAAGTAACAACATAAAAATCATAGTCCGATGCATATACTTTTATTCATACTCATTTTTATCATTGCCATTTTCGTATTTGGCCTTTCTATTGTCGGCTTCATATTAAGAACGATTTTCGGATTAGGACGTAGTTCATCTTCATCCCGTCCGAAACAAACGGAATCAGGACGTACAAGCCAACAAAGCTATAACCAAACGAATCGCCGTTCAAATGATGATGAAGAAGAAATATATTCCGAGATTGTTCCGGAGAAAAGACATAAAAAAATATTCACCCAGGATGATGGCGAATATGTAGATTTTGAGGAAATCAAATAGCCATTACACTGCTTTCATTTCCGTTTCGCAGCAAAGAACTCTTTCATTAGTGCAGCGCATTCGTCAGCCATTATCCCTTTTACAACCACTGTTTTAGGATGTAGAGCCGAACCGGCATATTTCTGATAGCCACGTTTTTCATCTTCGGCACCAAACACAAGCTTGCCTGTTTGTGCCCAAGCAATAGCCCCTGCGCACATCACGCAAGGCTCAACGGTGACATACAGGGTACATTCGTTCAAATACTTACCACCAAGCACGTTGGCAGCAGCTGTAATAGCCTGCATCTCGGCATGAGCCGTTACATCATTCAATGTTTCTGTGAGATTATGGGCACGCGCAATAATCCGCTCTTTACAAACCACGACAGCTCCAACGGGAACTTCTCCCCGCTCGGCAGCCTTACCTGCCTCTATCAAAGCTTGTTTCATGAAGTAAATATCGTCCAGCATTCCCCGCTTTAATTTTTAATTTTCAACTATCGTCTCATATCATGTTCACCAAAAAGGGTGGGATAATCTTCTTCCATATTCTTATGGATAAACATGAGAATTGTTTCACGAAGCCAACGTGACTTGTTCGTTATCTTATATTTCTCAAGATAACGATCTACAATCAGCTGTTCTTCGTCGCTCAATAAAATGCTCATCCGTCGTTCCCTTTTGGTACATTCGACATGCATTTTCAGGCACTTCTTACTCCTTTTTCTCATATCTTCTGCAAAATTACTTTTACTTCTGTAAAAACAAAGAATAAAAGCAGTAAATTTGCAAAAAAAGATGGCTGAACATAATGATTTAGGAAAATCCGGAGAAAATGCCGCCGTAGCTTATCTTGAGCAGAAAGGTTATCTTATTCGTGACCGGAATTGGAGAAGAGGACATTTCGAACTGGACATTGTAGCTGCAAAAGACAATGAACTAATTGTAGTAGAAGTGAAGACGCGCAGTGACACTCTGTTTGCAGCCCCGGAAGATGCTGTAGATTTACCCAAAATAAAACGTACAGTACGTGCAGCAGATGCCTATATCAGATTGTTTCAGATTGACACTCCTGTACGCTTCGATATCATCACTGTAGTAGGCAACGACGGGAATTTCAAGGTTGAACACATAGAGGAAGCATTTTATCCTCCTTTATATTAAAGAAAGCTGTGGATTTAGATATTCATCATTATAAAAGCCGTGAAATTCGTGCAATCGGCGCTTTAATTTATGATATAACCAATTATGAAAACATACTATAATTATTAATTCATTATGAATGTAGAAACTGTCAGAGAATACTGCTTGAACAAGAAAGGAGTCACCGAATCTTTTCCTTTCGATGATGTATCACTGGTTGTAAAGGTAATGAACAAGATGTTTGCTCTCATTGACCTGGAAGAAGCTAATCACATCGCACTAAAATGTGATCCGGAAAAAGCAATCGAATTGCGTGAACATTATTCGGGAATTGAAGGGGCTTATCATTTTAATAAAAAGTACTGGAATAGTGTCCGCTTTGACAGTGACGTAGACGATAAATTGATGAAAGAGCTTATTGACCACTCTTATGATGAGGTAATCAAAAAATTTACTAAAAAGTTACGCGCAGAATATGATGCCCTCCCCTGATACATTCCCGGTTCCATTGATTCATATCAACGAGACGAACTCGACCAACAATTATCTGCAATCTCTCTGTTCTGAACAGAAGGTGGAGGAATTAACTGTCGTTGTCGCCGATTTTCAGACTTCCGGTCGGGGACAGCGTGGAAATTCGTGGGAATCAGCTCCTGGCAAGAATCTTCTTTTCAGCACCGTTATCTTCCCCGAGTTTTTGGAAGCACGACGTCAGTTTCTCATTTCACAAGTTATCTCTTTAGCCATTAAAGAAGAATTAGATACTTATACCTCCGATATTTCTATCAAATGGCCGAATGATATTTATTGGAAAGAAAAGAAAATATGTGGGATGTTGATAGAAAACGATCTGATGGGGCGGAACATCAATCAAAGTATTGCAGGCATCGGAATTAATATTAATCAGGAGATATTTCACAGTTCTGCTCCTAACCCCGTTTCACTACTACAAATCACAGGAGAAGAGCATGATCTATTCAAAACACTGAAAAATATCATGCTGCGTATCCAATCTTATTATAGCTTGCTCAAAAAAGGCGATACAACATCAATAGCCTGTCAATATGGAAAATCTCTTTTCAGAAGGGAAGGGATGCATCAATATAAAGATGCCAATGGAGAATTTCTTGCACGAATCGTTTGTGTAGAACCTGAAGGAAAGTTGATATTAGAAGACGAAATGCAGATGAAAAGAGACTATATGTTTAAGGAAGTAGAATATTTACTGAAATAAGCTATTCTATTCCAGATCAAAACATTATCTTTGAAACGTGCGTTTTTATATAAAATTCTTTCATTTATGAAAACAAGACTAATTTTCCTCCTTCCATTGTTATGGATATTAATAGGATGCGATGATTCAGATTCTGCAACATTAAATATATCAGAATCGAAGTTTGACAACATCAGCGCAAGCGGTGAATCATTAACGATAGATATTACTTGTAGTTCCTCATGGACTGTTACAAGTAATAAACAATGGTGTATTCCCAATATACAAAAAGGAGAAAACGCTGGAAAGTTAATCTTATCTATTAATGCAAATCTGGAATCTAATTCCAGAACAGCAACTGTCACTATCATAAGTCATAAGGTTAGCAAAACTGTTCAAATCATCCAAAATGGCTCTACCAATACGGCTGAAGAATACCATTATGAACTCCCTGTAATCTTTCATGTATTGTATAAAGAAGATGAGAATTCTCTACAAAAAGTAAATTCAAGCCGTTTATCCCATATACTAGACAAAGTGAACAGTCTGTATAAAAGCAAGAATAACAGTATAGACATGAATCTTACTTTTACATTGGCAACAACAGATAAAAATGGAGAAACATTACCCAATCCTGGCGTAGAATATATCCAATGGTCAGAGTCATACCCTATCGATTGTGAAGCCTTTATGAAGGATAATTCGGGAAAATATGTAAAATACTTATGGGATCCGAACTCATATATCAACATTATGGTTTATAATTTTACAACTGAACCGAATTCAAGTTCAGTAACATTAGGTATCTCTCATATTCCTTTTTCTACTACAGGCAAGCATTATTTAGAAGGGCTTGGTGAAACAGACTACTCTCATCTAACATTAGCAAATTTACAATTCCCACTATCTGTCTCCATTAATAGCCTATATATTAATGAAGAGTCTACTCCAACAGAATATAGTACAGCAGACATTGCTGTCACGCTAGCTCATGAATTAGGACATTACCTGGGACTACATCATGTCTTTGCCGAAACCGATAATGGCACGTGTGAAGATACGGATTATTGCAAAGATACCAAAAGCTATAATAAACAAGAGTATGATAGCAATTGTGATTACATATATGAGAATGAGAGAGAAAAATACACATTTAAAAATTTGGTAAAACGAACAGGATGTGATGGTATAGAGTTTATCTCTTATAATATCATGGATTATGCTATTAGTTATTCAAACCAATTCACTCAAAATCAACGTGAACGTATCAGACATGTCTTATCCTATAGTCCTCTGATACCCGGACCGAAGAAAGGAGACATTGATACCCGAGCGCTTAATGAAGGGCCTTTGGATTTACCAATACGAACTATAAAATAACAAATTGAATATAATTGAAAAGAGGTGAACCGCTTAGCGATTCACCTCTTTTTCTATCCTCAATATCTTATCCAATGTCTTTTGAGCTTCTGTTGATGGGAAACGCAGAATCACTTTCTGCAAAGAGTTACGCGCTTTCTCATACTGGGTAGTGAACAACTTTGATAATCCATCCCGGTAGCGGGCATACTGCATTTTAGTGGGAGAAGAAAGTTTTTTATAATCCACCTCCAACTTTTTCTTCTCCTGTTCTGCTGTCAAATAATAATAGTTTCCTAAGAAGATATTAGCCGCCAGATTATCCGCCTCAAGTTGCAATATTTTTTCGTACATACGCAAAGCATCTTTCTCCTGCCCGCGACATACCTGCATTTCTGCGCAAGCTTCCAAACAATCTACATTATTAGGAGCCTTTTGCAGTAATTCCTTGTAAAATAAATAGGCTTTGTCGTAATTCCGATTCTTTTTATAGGCAAGCGCTAATTCTGTAGCCAGTTTGGAGCTAATTTCACTGTTCTTGTCTACATTCGTCCAATAATACATTTCCGTACGGTCTATATTCAGAGCGATAGTCTGCCGGAAATAGCTCACAGCCTGCCCATTCTGCCCTGCCTCAATGGCAGCAGACACTTTTTGTAACATCTCATCAACCGACTGCGCATTCAGCACCAGCGGCAATGAAAATAAAGAGATAAGAAAAATAGTTAAGGTCCTCATAATCCATCTGATTGCTATTTAGTTCGTGACACACAAAGATACAATAAAAAAATAAAAAATGTACCTTTGTTCGCGAAAAGAACAATCAAATTGATAAAAGTGTTTTTATACAATGACAGATAAAATAAAATCCTCCGAAAACAGACGAATATTACAGATAGCCATCCCATCGATTATATCGAATATTACTGTTCCGCTACTGGGACTTATCGATGTCACGATTGTAGGACATCTCGGTTCTCCGGCGTACATTGGAGCCATTGCAGTAGGGGGAATGTTATTCAATATTATCTACTGGATTTTTGGATTCCTGCGCATGGGAACAAGCGGAATGACTTCACAAGCGTACGGTCAGCATGATTTAAACGAAATCCCCCGGTTACTGCTACGTTCTGTTGGAGTAGGATTATTTATAGCACTTTGCCTGTTGATACTCCAATACCCTATCTTGAAACTGGCATTTACACTGATACAAACCACACCGGAGGTCAAGCAACTGGCAACAACCTATTTCTACATCTGCATTTGGGGAGCCCCAGCCACATTAGGGCTTTATGGATTCGCCGGCTGGTTTATCGGGATGCAGAATTCACGCTTTCCCATGTATATCGCTATTACTCAAAATATTGTCAACATTGTAGCCAGTCTATGTTTTGTCTACTTATTGGACATGAAAGTGGCAGGAGTGGCAACAGGGACTTTAATTGCCCAATATGCAGGTTTCTTCATGGCTATTTTGTTATACATGCGTTATTATAGTACGCTTAAAAAACGAATCGTGTGGAAAGAAATCATACAGAAACAAGCCATGTACCGTTTCTTTCAAGTCAACCGAGATATATTCTTCCGTACCCTCTGCCTTGTTATAGTCACTATGTTTTTTACCTCTGCAGGGGCCGCCCAAGGAGAAATCGTATTAGCCGTGAACACCTTGCTCATGCAATTATTTACCTTGTTTTCGTACATTATGGACGGATTTGCTTATGCCGGTGAAGCACTAGCCGGCCGTTACATTGGTGCCAAAAACCAAACAGGCTTACGTAACACAATACATCACCTTTTCTATTGGGGATTCGGTCTTTCACTGGTATTCACGATTCTCTATACAGCTGGCGGAAAAGAATTCCTGGGATTACTAACCAATGACACTTCAGTAATCAGCGCTTCAGACACTTATTTTTACTGGGCACTCATTATTCCGTTAGCCGGTTTCTCCGCTTTCTTATGGGATGGCATTTTCATCGGTGCCACTGCTACCCGACAAATGCTTTACTCCATGTTAGTTGCCTCTGCCAGCTTCTTTGGAGTCTATTACGCTTTCCATCCCCTTTTAGGAAATCATGCCCTGTGGCTGGCTTTTCTCGTTTATCTTTCATTGCGGGGAATTGTACAAACCCTTTTGGGAAGACAAATAATGAAAAAAGTAATCGTATCCCGGTGAGGCTATCCGATAAATTATCTCTATATTTGCGGCAAACAATAAAAAGCAAAAGGTATGGCAAAGTATAAAAGAATCTTACTAAAGCTTAGTGGAGAAAGCTTAATGGGCGAAAAGCAATATGGCATTGATGAAAAAAGACTGGCAGAATATGCTGAACAAATCAAAGAAATCCACCAGCAAGGGGTACAAATTGGTATCGTTATCGGAGGAGGCAATATATTTCGCGGACTAAGCGGAGCCAATAAAGGTTTTGATCGTGTGAAAGGAGACCAAATGGGAATGTTGGCTACCGTAATCAACAGTCTCGCTCTAAGTTCTGCTCTTGTGGCTACCGGTGTAAAGGCACGTGTGTTGACAGCAGTCCGGATGGAACCTATCGGTGAATTCTACAGTAAATGGAAAGCTATCGAATGTATGGAGAACGGCGAAGTAGTCATTATGTCCGCTGGAACGGGAAATCCTTTCTTTACTACTGACACCGGTTCTTCACTTAGAGGCATAGAAATCGAAGCAGACGTTATGTTGAAAGGTACTCGTGTAGATGGTATTTACACAGCTGACCCCGAAAAAGATCCTACCGCTACCAAATTCGACGATATTACATACGATGAAGTACTGAAACGTGGTTTGAAAGTCATGGATTTGACAGCGACTTGTATGTGCAAAGAAAACAATCTGCCAATCGTCGTATTTGATATGGACACAGTAGGCAACTTAAAGAAGGTTATCAGTGGAGAAGAGATAGGTACGTTAGTACATAACTAATTTTTCACTACCGATATTCATTTGTCTATCAGATGATACTCTACTCTGATAAGACATTGATTATTCATTTAAAAATAAGAAGTGCGAATTTTGCAGTATAGCTTTAATCAAAACTAATCCTGTAAAATTCGCACTTTGTTTTTCCTCTCAAATATTATATAGAAACAAACACCTATTTATCAAAATACTGAATCAAATCATACGCATTAAAATTCAATTCGCGGGCAAAGAAAGATAAATAAGGAAAGAGTTGATAAGAATTATC
The DNA here is from genome assembly GCF_000163675.1 of Bacteroides sp. D22. NCBI lineage: Bacteria > Pseudomonadati > Bacteroidota > Bacteroidia > Bacteroidales > Bacteroidaceae > Bacteroides > Bacteroides sp. D22. Next base: position 73,411 of record NZ_GG774820.1, read on the forward strand.
ATAAAGACCTTTATTAGCAGGTTTCGACGAATTATCCGTACCATCATCATCCTGATATTTGAACCAATGCCATCCGATACAATTCTTAGCTTCAAGCAATCCTAATGTAAAATGCTGATAAGCATAAGCTCTCTCGTATTGTGTAGGGACAGAATATCCGGCTCCCGACTGGTTATTCAGATCAGAGTCCTCCACCCCTTTCGTATAAAACTCACTTACAAGAAACGGTTTGTCCGCCCAATTAGCCCAATCAGCAATCGCTGTTGTCAGTTCAGGACTCCAACGACTATAATAGTTGATAGAAATAACATCACAATATTTTCCGGCAGCTCTCACTACTCCTTCCATATATTTAGGAGTTCCATGTAATCTAGTTCCCAGATAAAGCAACTTATCATCTACTTTCTTCACTGCCTCTTTCACTGCTTTATAATATTTCTCTGCTACAATCCCGGCAAACTCATTATTCAAGTCATCCGTCACACTTTGCGTACCTTTAGAATCCATAAAAGCTTTCGCCGCAACATAAGCCGGATCACTTGAGTTACTGATAGCCAGAAAACGATCCAAAATCCGGGAACTGTTTGAAGAGAAGTTTATCTCATTATCAGAAAAGAAACCTAGCACATTAGGATCCCGCAAATAATCTGCGAAAGCACTACCTGCCAAATATGATTCACACCATTCAGTCCATCCATTATAAAACACAAGACCTGCCGCGTTATCATCGCTTCCTCCGGGATAATTATAAGACTTCGCACTCTTGAACTGGCTTAAAAAAGCAAATGAAGGCGCCAAAGTTAACGGACTGCTCGGATTGGAAGCATTATGAGTCTGAATCAGTGAATAAGTTCCTGTGCAGAAAGCACCTGTACCGTGAAAGCCGATCTCACTCAATTCACGTTGAGTAGTAGACAACCATTTTTCGTCAGTTCCAAACCTGCTATTCCAGGCCGTTTTATTACGACTGGAAGTTCCCTTACGCAAAGAAGTCGCACTACGTTCCAGATGCAGACAACCTTCCGGATCAACCAACCACCAACGTCCGTCTATTTTCTTCGTATAAAATCTTCCCGTAGCCGCCTGTTTCGGAAGTGTAGTCGAACTTCCGTATTTATTAACCGACTCCTGATACGCTTTCAACGTTTTAATAGCCGGCTTATACCCGTCCATATACGCAATAATACGTGTATTCTCTGTTTTCCAACTAGATATAGGCGGATAAGCACTGGAATACTTAACACTGATAGGGCGATACATATTGGCATTTAATGACGGAGTATACATCACAGAAGCTCCGGGAGCAGGCAAATCCTCCGGATATTCCGACTCTACATCTCCCCCTCCCATCACTATGTCAGGAGGCATAAAATTAGGATCTTTATCATCATCATCCGTACAAGACACCATAGGAATAGAACTTATAAACAGAAAAGTTCCCAATATAAATAGTTTTTTCATGGTATGTATTTTATTTATTATTAGTTGATTGTTGGTCGAACCAGTCAGCCAAACGATAAGCGTTGATATTCAATTCTTTCATAGCATCAGCCAACGGTTTATAAAAATTGTATTCATTATCTACCAGTCCCTTGTTAGAGTCCAGATTCGAAGGATCTACCCCTTTTGCCGTCGGATCATTATCCTGATAACGGAACCAATGCCATCCGACACAATTCCCACTTTCCAATAATCCTAAAACAAAATGCTGGTAGGCATATCCACGTTCCTGCTGGGTTTGAACGGTGAAACCTGCCCCTGTTGTGTTTGCCAGCCCTGAATCCATTCCTTTCGTATAAAATTCCGTGATGATGAAAGGTTTTTGAGCCCATTCGCCCCAATGCTTCATGGTCTTCTCATTCGGTGTCCATGCACCATAGTAGTTAATAGCAACGACATCACAATACCTGCCTGCCGCTTCCACAATCTGGCGGACAAACTTAGGTTTTCCATGTAGACGACTACCTAAATAAAGGTGATTGGGATCATACTTCCGAATCGCTTCCGACACCACTTTGTAGTATCGTTCCGCTACTACTCCCGCAAACTCTTCCCGATGTTCGTCCGTAATTTGTTGCAAAGTAATACCCTGCTGTTTCAACCAGGATTCTGCATACAATCTTCCCGGATCATTGGGATTCTTCAAAGTCAGATACCCCTCCAGATTCTTCGGCCCGAACGGCAGTTCATTATCCGAAAAATAGCCGATGATATTTTTATCCGTTTTATTTGCGACCAGTTTTTGTGCCATCTCATCGCAATAGGTTTCGAACTCCGGGTCAAAAACGAAAATACACTGATTAGGATATCCCGTATTACCAGGTAACTGATAAGTTCCTCCGCGTTTCTTCCCATATCCACTCATCAGGTTCAGAATGATTGAGCGAGTCAGTACCTCCTTATGAGAGGCATTGTAAGAGGCAATAGCTTCTTCATTACTCCAGGAGCCGGTCCCGGAAAAACCCAGCGAATGAATCATCCGTGCCGTTCCTTCGATCCATTTTTCCTCCGTACCGAATTTGTCCAGCATTGCTTGTTTATTGCGTTCGGAAGTACCTAAACGTACTCCTACCACCACTTTCTGCAAATGCCGATACCCATCGGGATCAATCATCCACCATCGATCTCCGATACGTTCTACCCTGAAAAATCCTGTAGCCCGATGCCTGGAAGCATCCAAATCACTTCCATACTTATTCACACGTACTTTACCAGTAGGTTTGAACCCATCCAATTGAGCAATAGTACGGGTATCATACTCTTTCCAAGGCAGATTTTTCTGTCCTTTCACCCACGGACGGGCAGTGACCTTAAATGTACGTCCCTGGGCATAACCAAACTGGGATAACAGCAGTAAAAACAATATAACTATACTATTTTTCATCATCTAATATTCTTTTACGATTCGTATTGCATTTAAAATGGGCACAGACTCCACCGCTCCAAAACGAACAACAAGCCCCTTTCCTTGTGAAACCGGAACAATATATTTCTTAATAACCGCACGTTCGGAACCGTATTCTTCTGCAATATTCAGTTGCTTGGCAACAGATACTCCATTTATATCCACAGAAAATACCCGGTTAATATAGTCCTCCCTCACCACATCATTTCCTAAATTATACACCAAAGCCTCTCTTTTATTTTCAGAAGTAAGTTCTGTCCAATATAAATATACAGCATAAACACCATCCGGTACATCTGCCTTAAAAGCTTCAATACCTACTCGCTGTGTCTGGAAGACAGGATCCTGATCCGTCCCCAGTATATCTGTATCGCTAGCAGGCAAAGAGCCATAACGAGTTTTGTTCGGAGCCACTTCCCCACCAATATATCCCCATGAACCTTCTGCATAAGCCTGTTCGGGTATCCAGCACATCTCTGCTATCCGGTCCTCAAAATAGCGTCGAGCACCCAGTAATACATTGATTTCCGTAAAGCCATTCTTCACATTGACACATTTAAAATCACAAACATACTGGTCACGATATTCACGTCCCTCCTTTTCAATCACAGCATCCACCACATTCTTTCCGTTTACAAAAGGAATGTCCACGGAAACCACCTTATCTGCTACCGGATATACTCCCAAACATTTTCCATTCAAAAAGACCTCCACCTTATCCGCGTTAGTATAAACTTTCAGCGGTTGCGTACAACTCTTTCCATCCCGACTGGCTCCTGCCCTATTCTTCCAAGATTTAGAAGCAATATGCAGGACAGGTGACTCTTTCAGATAAGCCTGATAAAGATAATATCCGTCCTTACGTTCTCTATCCGTACTTACCAACCCTTTATTGTTCACATGAGGCATAGCATTTCTTCTGGCTTCGGAATAAAAATCATTCAAATTCCAGACCATAGCCCCCACGATATAATCCCTTTTTAGAATTTCAGGCAAATAATGTTCATGATAGACAGAGCCGAACTCACAACTAAAATCAAACCGCACCGGCGAAAAAGAGTGAATACGAGTATCTACATCCGCCCCATATTCGGTAATAAGCAACGGTTTATGAGGAAACTCCTTGTGAAGTTCTTCCAGTTTCTCTTCAAATCCGCCCAAATTACCACCATACCATCCATTATAAAGATTAAATCCCAATAACATCGGCAATTCAGTAATCCCTGCTTCCTGATAGATTTGGGAAGCAGAATGACAAGGCAACATGGTATAGCGTTCCGAGTCCAGACTTCTGATCTGCGCCTCAACAGCCGAAGCTATTTGATGAAGAAACTTCATATATTCCGCCCGTTCTTTCTTGTTGTCAGGATTAAAGGGAGGACGCAAAAGCACTTCATTCATGTAAGCCCAAATGATGACAGACGGATAATTATAGTTCTGACAAACCATTTCCGTAGCCTGTTCCACACAGTTGTCCATAAACGCCCTACTTTGAGTAATGGCATTTACAATCGGAATTTCAACCGAAGTCAACAGCCCCAACTTATCACACATCTGCATCACAACCGGATCTTGCGGATAATGAGCCACTCGCAGGAAATTACTTCCCATATCCTTACTCAACTGTATATCCCGGATATGCATTTCATCCCGCAAGGCATTCCCCATTCCTTTGTAATCCTGATGCCGGCTGGTACCAATCAATTTCCGATATTTCCCGTTCAGGAAAAAACCTTTCTCCGCATCAAAATGATATTCACGGATTCCCAGCGGATTAACAACGCAATCGAGAACTTCTCCCTTTTTATTCTTCAAACGGCTATACACCTTATATAAATAAGGAGAATCAACATCCCACCGTTTGGGTTGCGCAATAGTCATCAACGCTTCAAAGGCTACATTCTTCTCCCCTGCCTTCACATTCACTTTCTTTGCGGAAAGTGCCACTCTATTACCGTCTGCATCCAAAATCTCCGTTTCAAGAATCAATGCCTGATTACTTTTCAAAGCATTGGACAAGAATGTTTTTGCACACACTTCTGCTTGAGCATCTGTTATCCCAACAGTTTTGAGATATACTCCACTGGAAGCATAATGAGTGGTAGACAGTTGCACGGGCGAAGTATACACCAGATAAACATCCCGATAAAGTCCGCCGAAGAAAGTGAAATCCGCCGAAAGAGGAGCAATATCCGGATTATAAGAGTTGTCAACACTCACTGCCACCAAATTGCGTCCGGTATGAACATAGTCAGTCACATCAAACGTAAAAGCAGAATAACCACCTTTATGATTCCCTACCAACTTTCCATTCACAAATACATTTGTCTCCTGATTGGCTCCTTCAAAACAAAGATAAACTCTTTGACCTGCAATCAGTTCCTCCACTGTCACGGCTTTCCTGTACCAGCCTTTTCCCCGGAAATAACCGGGGATTTCATCTTCTGCATCTTTTGAATTCCAAGTATGAGGAATGGAAACGTCAGTCCAACCGGACACATCAAAGTCAGCAGTGGACGCGTCTCCCTCAAAGAGGGAGAACTTCCAACCATCGTTGATCGTTTGCGTCACACGCTGACCGCAGACCGTGCTGGCAACAATCAATAACAAGCAGGCTAAGATTATTTTTCTATATACCTTATACATACCTAATACCATTATTTCGAGATTGAACGGACTGCGCGAATATATCTTGCCCCAGACTTTTTCCCATTTGCTTTATCCCAAGCAAGCGGTTTTCCAAAACGTACATAAAATGCATTTGTACCACTTGACGTTTCACGACTAGCCCAATAAGAATCTCCGGTAGAAGAAGCCGCTGCCGTATTCATAGCAGTTCCTCCTACATTAGTAACTATCAGATCCCATGCCGCACGATTTGCTTTCTCAAAATCAGTAATCGCATTCGGATTATCCTCCGTCGCATCTGCTACTTTAGTCCCATTATAGGTTTCAAACATCTGTTCCAGATCCGATCTTGTAGGCCAATACCATCCGGAACCTTTATCCATGCAATATTTAAGAGCAGGCATTTCCGCTGCATTCGGCAATGCTGCCATGGCAGTAGTATTTGCCAAACCGTTATCATTAGATAAAGTCACTCCGGTAGAAGCCGGAGAGTCTGCTGTAGACCATGCCAAATTCTCTCTGTCCAACGACATGATTTTAGCTTTACCACGATTAGTTCCATCTACCCAGAATACAATGCCTCCTTTTAACGATCCATTATCCGCAATTACCTGTCCCACCGCAAACTCGGAACTTAAAAGTCCTCTCTGTGTAATCGTGACCTCTTGTTTAGGTGCATTCGCTCCATTTCCGGCTATTACCGTAGCAGTCGTTACCCGGCTAGAACTATTCAGATTGGGAGATAAAGTCCAAAAATAAAGAGTTTTACTTGTTACATCAACATACGCTTTCACCCAAGATTCATCAGTGATATTTATTGCAAATTCCGTCTCATCAGAAATCATTGTAATTACCTCTGATTTTGCTACCGCATCAGGAGTAATAGTCACCGCATTGGTACTCAATTCGAGGGAAGCGTCTCCCTCGGCAGCTACATTTTGATTCACCGTTACCTCCACTGCTTTTGCGGCTGCGCCAGTACCGGCTGTTATTGTAGCAATTGTCATACGAATATTACCAGTGGTATTTTTTGATTTTGCCTTGAACGTAACTGTTGTGCCTGAAATAGTATATGAAAGCCAGGAATCATCTGCCAACACTACACTGAATACACTCTTATTGGATGTCAACGTAACATTTGCTTCCGCTTCGTTAGCACCTTCCAATGTCACAGGATTGGGAGCCACCGTCAGAGTTGCCGGCTCTTCAGGATAAGTATAATCACCAATTGTGCGCATACATCTCACAAAACGGTTGGTAGCTGTTTTATTTCCTGCATCAGCACCAGACTTTCCGAAACGTACCCAATAAGCCTTATCCCCTGCTGCATTTTCCGTACTCGACCAATAGCTTTCCCCATTGCCCGAACCAGCAGCCTCGTTTATCACATCCCCTTGTAAATCAGTCAACATCTTATCAAATGCCGCACGTGCCGCTTTTTCAACTTCCGTCAACTTATCAGGTACAACCGAAGCAAAATCCGGGTCAGCATGTCCAATACCGTTGTAAACATCAAACAACTCCCATAACTCATCACGTGCAGGCAGATACCATCCCTCACCCAACGACTGACAGTATGCCACTGCATCATTTGCAGCAGGAGCAGTAAACAAAGCCGTATTGGCATATCCATTCACTGTAGAAAGCGCATTATGAGACATCACAGAGGCCTCAAAAGGATTTCCTCCCTGACGTTTTACAGATACAGCTTTTCCTACCATCTTGTCCGAAGGATCCACCCAGAAAATCATACCGATACCATCATCTACACTTTGTCCTACCTTCAAAGAAAGGTCCGGTTCTTTGGAATCCTGTGTAACCGTCACTTCCACTGTATATGAACCGCAAGTCAGTTTCACGACAGTACTCCTTGCATCCTCACCGTCATTCTGCGTCAAGGCAGTGTATATTACACTTTTAGCGTTTACATCTACAGAAAGCCACTCCGCTTGATATTGAGCAACAACCTGACCGACATTAGTATATAATAGCGATGTAACGGAAGAACCCGCCGCTTTTGCCAGGTTTACTTTTGTATCTTTACAATTAAATTCAGGCATCACACGTACCGACGCATCATCGACACAGGAAAACAGCCCCAGATTTAAAATCAATAACAGATATATTATTCTTTTCATACTCATTCATGTTTTACAGATAATCAATCGCTTAATACCAATTCTCATTCTGCGGAAAATTCTCTTTCCCCATCAAGTCAATCTGCTCCTGTGGGATAGGCCAACATTCGTGCTTTCCAACTACAAAACTGGTACGACATTCCGCATAATCTTTATCTAAATAAGGATTTTCAGCTTTTGTCTCGCCATAATGCGCTTTCACCCTTTCACCCAAAAGCCCCAAACGTTTTAGTAAAGGCCAACGGACTCCCTCGAAGTTCAGTTCACGGGCATATTCATCCAAAAGAATATCTTGCGTTAGAGGTCCCGCAAATTTGTCATTCCCGGCACGTTCCCATGTTTTATTGTAGCAGCGCAGAGCATCCGTGCTCATTCCTCCGTCACGGCGCATATACGCTTCTGCCGCCATTAAGTAAGTTTCAGCCAGTCGATAGACAATCAAATCCTTGAATCCCGTTGTCCGGTCCGGATTATCGGCCATAGTCCACTGGTCAAAGTATTTTTTCGACATGAAATGTAACGTCTCACAATAACTGGAACTTTTCGCAAGGGGAATCAATTCGCCATATTTAGGAGAAGTAGGTTCATTGTATTTGAAACGGTGTACAAACAATTCATTGTATCGTGTATCTTTAGCCTGATCATACAAACTCAATAAATAGGTATTCGGATAAATACGTCCCCAACCATATCCACCCTGATCGGCCGTATTGATACAACCTGCAATTTTATTGATTCGGGTAGTAGTCTGAATAGAGATACGATGTCCGGCAACCGGAGTTCCGGAACCTCCTCCACCCAAGTTTTGTGAATATTGGAAACTCCACAACACTTCCGGGGATTTCAAATCTGCGCTATTAAACACATTCTCGGCCTTCTTTTCCATTGAGTAAATGCCCTCCTGTTTAAAGATGTCTTCACATTCCTCAATGGCTGTATCCCAATCCGATTCCCACATGGCAACCTGTGCACGGACATGTTTGGCAGTCGCTTTCGTTACCCGTCCATACAATACATTTCCGTTATTTTGAGGAAGCGACCAGTCCAGACCTTTCATCGCATCATCCAAGTCAGTCGTCATCAATGTCATCAGTTCTTCATGAGAAGCCGGTTTATACTCCCGTTTCAGATTATCGACAGTGGTTGGAGTGACGTTCAGATAAAGGCGGTCAAAGCGTTTCCAAAGTTCAAAATAGCTCCGTCCTCTGAAGAATTTCGCTTCACTCCATGCGTGCAATACATCGCTGTCATCCAGTCCCAAGGCTTCTGCCGCTACAATAATTTCATTTGCTTTTCCGATAATCCCATAGTGATGTTTCCAGAACTTATTGACATCTCCAGTACTTGGAGTAAAACTTGTATTCAAACGTCCGATTGAGGTAGAAACACCTGCTCTAAGTATGGCAATATCCGTATTAAAGTCACACATGGTAACGATGTACAGATTAGATTCGTTATTATCCGCTCCACCCGGTAATTCACGTGCCAGGGAATACAATCCTGTAACGGCAGTATTCAATCCTTCGGGAGTAGTGAACAGATAATTATTCGTCACGTCTGTTTTTGATTCCAGATTTAATAAATCCGAGCAGGAAGCGGTCAACATTCCGCAAATGACAAAGGCTGTATATATTAACTTTTTCATAAGGATTCTTTATTTTAGAATGAAACATTGACACCAAACACATATTGTCTGGACTCCGGATAAGACCCTGGAGTCAGTTCGGGACTATAAGATTTAAACTCCGTAAATGTCAGCAAGTTAGTAGCAGTTGCATACAATCGTAATTTATGAATCGGAGTATTCTTCAATAGTCGGGTGGGGAAAGTATATCCCAGTTGTAAGGTGCGTAAACGGATATAAGAAGCATCCTGAATGGCAATGGCACTCAAATATGCAGGGTCCGCACTATAAGAAGGACGTGGGAATTTGTTCGAAGGATTGAACGGAGTCCAATAATCCACCTTCACCCCATTCAATTTTCCACGTAAAGAACCACCGGAATTATACTCGTACAAATAACCGTTCTTAATCTTTCTGCCGGAAACTCCATACCAGTCCATGAACAGGTCAAATCCTTTCCAGTTCCATGTAGAAGAAAGGGAGAGTGTAAACTTCGGATCTTTACGGATAGGTACCCTGTCATCAGCTGTAATCTTTCCATCCCCGTTGTTATCACGCACCTTGACCATTCCCGGTTCAATAGCGCCACCGTAATTAATCGGACTGTCGGCCACACCGTCATTATCACTATCATAGGTGTTTTTCAGTGTATAGACCAGATTTCCTGTACCATCACGAGTGATATCAAAATCATCATACTGAAAAATTCCATCTATCAGATAATCATAGTATACATTGATCGGTTCTCCGATAATCCACCCCTGGGCTACCTGACTTGCCGGTTTCCCGTTCTCATCGAGAGTATCGTCAATACGGACAATTTCATTCTTATACATGCTGAAATTAGTTCCGAGTGTCCAGGTAAACTCCTTTGTACGTACCACGTCACCATTTAAAGAAAGATCAATACCACTGGATTTCGTCTTTCCCAGATTATCTAGCATGGTAGTATATCCGAGTGACGCATTCAGGGAACGTTTCACCAACAAATCCTTCGTATGAGTATTATAATACTCAACCGTACCATTCAGACGCCCATTGAAGAAACTAAAATCAACACCAAAGTTAGCTGTTGCAGACTGTTCCCATTTCAGGTTTGGATTAGACAGTTCCTTGCCCGGCAAATATCCCATTTGAAAAACATTTCCAAACTCATATCCTTTATTATCAGCCAGTCCCAAAGTAGTATAATTGCCGATACCGTTCTGATTACCTACAATACCATAACTCACACGCAGTTTCAGGTTATCAATCCACGACACATCTCTTAGGAAACTCTCCTGATTGACACGCCAGGCAAAAGCTGCCGACGGGAAAGTTCCCCATTTATTTTCTTTTCCGAAACGGCTGGAACCGTCACGGCGGATAGCCACGTTCAACAAATAACGATCTAAAAGCGAATATTGCGCCCGAGCCATGAAAGACACCAAGTTATTTTCATTAAACTGACGACGAGGCTTGCCTGTAAACTCACCTTGAGAAATGAAGTTCCAGTCTTTATCCACCGGAAGATTCTCAACCGAGTACCCGACAGACTTCGAACCATTATGGTCGACAGACTGAACGCCGGTCAATGTCAACTGGTGTTTCTTGTTGCGGATAGGCACTTTATAGGTCACAATATTCTCAACCAGCCAGTTCTGTGTACGCGATTCGTCAAGAACGGCCGTTCCTCCGCCTCCCGGATATTGGGAATCTTTATAAGAACCGTCTTCAGACGTCTGATTATAAACAGAAGTATTCAGACGATAATTGAATCCCTTGAAAGGTTTCACATCCATAAAAAAGTTCAGGCGGTAATTATCACGGGTTACTTCACGTCCATAATGTTCGGCACGGTACAAAGGATTATAATTTCCTTCCGAGTTGATATATTTTGTATACTTGCCATCCGCATCATATATCTCCGCCAATGGAGAACTGGTAATAAAATCATTAAAGTTACCATCCTCACGATCTTGTTTTGTCATCGCATAAGAAGAATTGATACCGAAACTAATCCATTTGGCTATTTCAAAGTCCAGATTCAGTCTTAAAGAAAACTTCTGATACCCCGATCCGGTAACCACCATTCCTTGTTGGTCAAAGTAGTTGGCACCTGCCGATACTTTGATTTTTTCTGTTCCTCCACGTACACTGACGTCATGATTATGATAGATTGCATTTCTGAACATTTCTTTTTCCCAGTCGATAAACTTTCCACTGGCCCATACCCGCTGCATCACCTCGTCTTCCAACGCTTCGGCTATAGAAATCTCACGCGCATCAATTATTCCTTTATCATGCGCCTTTGCTTCACGACGAAGCTGCATATATTCTTCGGGAGAGTAGAAATCGAAATTTCTCCAGAGAGATTGAATACCCAGATAACCATTATAGTTGACTTCCACTTTTCCGGCTTTACCACGTTTGGTAGTCACCAGTACCACACCGTCACTGGCGCGTGCACCATAAATAGCCTGTGACGCAGCATCTTTCAGGATTTCAACCGATTCAATATCATCCGCACTCAACGTACTGAACTCTGTTGCATTGGAAGGAGAACCATCTATAATATATAAAGGTGCATTGTCTGCACTGATAGAACGGGAACCACGAATGGTAATCGAAGGAGTCGATCCCGGTCGTCCGGAACTACTCGTTACATTCACACCTGCGGCACGTCCACGTAACATGTCAGCCACATTTCCGGCGGGAAATGTTTTCATTTCATCCGCTTTGACCGAAGCAACCGAAGTGGCCACATCACTCTTACGCTGAACTCCATAACCGACAACCACCAATTCATCGAGCATTTTCGACTCTTCCACCATATTCACATTCAGTACCGTTTTCGTACCGACACGTATTTTTTGTTCCTTATATCCTATACAAGAAAAAACAAGGGTAGATTTAGCCGAGACACTGATTGAATATTTTCCATTTACATCCGTCACTGTACCGTTAGTAGTCCCCTCCTCCATGATATTAACTCCGGGGATCGGTCCAAGTGCGTCTGTCACCACTCCAGAAACTCTGACGTTTTGAGCACTAACCTCTAAAGAGATAAGAAAGGCTGTCAGGAACACAGCCCATTTAATTACGATGTTTTTCATACTATGTAATAATTTGAATGATTACAGCGCAAAAATCCCAATTATTAATGATTTCGAATAATAGAATCGTCCGTATAAAAGTTCAAATAGTACAAATCTCGTCAGGCAGAAAGTATATAAAACACTATAAATTAATAGTTTGCATATTTCCGTCTATAAGCAGCCGGAGTAATATCATAAGCATTTTTAAAACACCGGATAAAATAACTTGGATTAGAAAAACCGTAATCAAATGCTATATCAGCAATCAGGGCATTGGGGTCATTCCGCAATTTTTCTGTTGCTTTTTTCAGTCTCAAAGATAAAATAAAGTCATTCGGGGTCTGTCCGGTCAATGCTTTCAATTTGGTGAAAAGCAACGTTCTGCTCATACACATTTCTCGTGCAAAAGTAGCTACGTCAAAGTCTGGGTTATCAATATAAGATTCCACAATCGCCGTAGCATCCATCAACATCTTTTTATCGATCGGATTAAACGGAAGGTCTTCCACTTTAGGTTCGTCGTTTCGAACAAACCGTTGTTGAAGTAGTTTACGAGTCTGAATGATATTGTTGCACCGGGCTACCAATATCTTGATATTAAAAGGTTTGGAGATATAATCATCCGCACCTGTCTGCAAGCCTTCCAAAGTATGTTCTTCCCGGTTGCGGGCTGTCAGCAAGACAACAGGTATATGGCTGGTCTGCAAATTACTTTTCAACTTCTCGCACATTTCCAGTCCGGACATAACAGGCATCATGATGTCACTTACAATCATCTGCGGTTGGAGCGAAGAAGCCCGTTCCAATCCTTCCTGCCCATCGGCAGCCGTATATACCTCATATATCTGTTCAAAAATCTGCGTCAATACTTTACGCATTTCCGGGTTATCTTCTACAATCAGTATTTTCACCGTTTTATCCGGCTTCACCATTTCCGAGATTTCTTGAGGCTCTATTATATAATGTTCGGCAACGTGCTCGTCTGCGGAGGAAGAGGCTTCCATATTCATATTCGCATCCCGGTGGAGAGTAACGGTAAAAGAGGTAACTCCATTCAGTTCGCTTTCCACTCCGATGGTTCCCTGATGCAACTCTACAATTCCTTTCGCCATCGCCAATCCAATGCCCGATCCTTTGACAGTTCGTGTGGTTGTTGCCGAATCATCCTGCCAAAACCGTTCAAATACATGTTTGATCTTGGATTTATCAATGCCTACCCCCAGGTTGTTGACTGAAATCACAATGTCATTATCTCCTTCCGCTGACAGCTCAACAGAAATCCAGTCACCAGGCTTCGTATACTTAAAAGCGTTGGACAATAAATTATAGAATACTTTCTCTATCTGTGTTTTGTCAATATACAAATCAGCTTCTTTCAGAGTGGAAGAAAAGCGGAGATCTATCTTATTCAGTTGGGCATAACTATAGAAAGAGCCACAAATTTCCTCTATCACCGCCACAATATTCTCTTTAGAAATCTTTAGTTTCAAGTATCCCTGATCCTGCTTACGGATATCAATGACTTCATCCACGAGGTTATTCATCCGGCGGGAATTTTTATAAATATCCAGAATCTTATTATATACTTCAGGAATAATGTCCTTATGCATCAGGAGCATTTCGAGCTGGCTGGATATAAGCGTTAACGGAGTACGGAATTCATGCGATACATTGGTAAAGAAACGCAGTTTGGACTGGTTCACACTTTCGATATACTCTTTTTCCCGTTTCTCGGCCAATAAAGAGTGCCGCAAGGTTTTTCGTATCCAGAACATACGGATAATATAGCCGGCAATAAGGATAGCTGCCAGCACCATCAGCAAAATAAACCATGCCCGCTGATAAACCGGAGCCTCCACTATCAGCTCAAAACTAACGGAAGGTGCTTCCCGACCGTGAACGCCCACCTGGTCGCCACGGACATGGAAAGTATAATGCCCCGGATGAAGATTGGTATAGGTAATCATCGTATTATCGCCCGCCTTCATATATTCGTTGTCAAAGCCTTCAAGTTTATATTCCAGACCGATATTAGAAATATTATTCAGGGTGTTACTTGCTATCTCAAAAGTGACGGAAGAATATCTGGGCGGCAATACTAACCGATGTTCATACAATACGGTTTCTTTGATAAGCCCCAACGAATCAAGCGGTTGTATTTCCGTATTATCCACAAGCACCCGTTTTACAAACACATCATAGTCAACAGACTGTTTGTTCAGCTTTTCCTGGGCGATAGAGACAATACCCGCCAGACCACACACGTAAATATCGTGGTCGGACGCAATATACAGCCCTCCATCATTTACATTATTCAAGGGAAAATCACTCTGTCTGTTATAGTTCTCGAATGTAGTCGTTGCCAGGTTGAATTTAGAGAAACCACCATTGGTTGCCACATAGATAGAACCATCCAAAGGACTCTCCACCAATCCGGTTATAAATCCATTTTCCAATCCCTGTTTCGCTCCGTATCCCACAAAAGAATCTGTTTTCTTATCAAATAGATAAATTCCCGAGCCTGTCGATCCCAGCCATATACGTCCTTTCTTATCACATAAAATGTGGTTGATGTGATGCTGCGCTGTGCTCTGCGCTATTTGGGAGAAAGGATAACTATGGGCAGTGCCCGCTTTGAGGTTGACTCGTATCAGATCAAAAGAGGTAGTCAGCCATAAATCCCCGTCTTTGTCAAACGTCATATCCCAAACCTGCGACAGATGTTTGGCAGCCAACGAAGGGTGTTCGAAATGATGAAGTCGAAGGTGTTTCTTATCCAACACAAGCAATCCTCCCTTGGCAGCTATCAATAAAGAATCGTGACCGGCAAACTCTATCATTTTCACCAGATTATAGGCTCTGTCAACAACTGTTTTTCCTTCCGGAGTATAGATGTTTTCCGGGATAGATTCTATATGTCCGGTCGACAGATTAATCCGGTTGATTCCCTGATAAAGAGAAGCTACCCAAAGATAATCCGGCTCTCTCTCATAATAAAGAGACTTCACTATCTTAAAAGAAAGCTCCTGAGAATAGACCTTTTTTAAAGGGGAAAAGCGTTTGGTATGTTTATCATAATAGTTCAACCCGCTTCCTTCACTTGCAAACCAGATCCGACCGGAACGGTCTTCGGCAATGGAACTGATAATATAAGAATTCAAATGACCGCCAACAGCCGTAGACGAGCGGTAAAAATGGAAAGCATCATTCGCTACATTATAATATTGGATTCCCTGATAGAAAGTCCCCAACCATAAAGTCCCCGAAGTGTCGTAATGCATCGAAATAATGGAACGTATATCGGCCGCCTCCACATTCAAGTCATATTCATAATCTGTAAACTCTCCGGTAAACAGGTTTAAAGTCTGCAAACCGGCATAGGTTCCGATATACAGGAGACTATCATTAGCTTGCGTCACATGACGCACATTATTATGGTTAATCGTATTTTCAGCTACCTTATTATGCTTGAAATGAGTAAGTGTTCCATCTTCATCCAACCGTATGAGCCCTCTGTTTCTGGTAGCTATCCAGATACTCCCGTTTCTATCTTCTGTTATTGAATTGACAGCTCCCACATCCATACGCCGGGTGATATGTGCAGACTGGTCGATGCAGTATACACCTTTCGAAGAAGTACCCACCACCACTGTCTGATTCTGACGAACCATGAGACTGTTCATCAATACATCCTCCTCATCCGAAGGAAATGAAAAGAATAACTCGGGCGCCTGGTCGAGGTTGCGATAACGGTAGATTTCTTTTCCGGTAGCTATCCATAATGCATCGTGCGCATAACAGATTCCCGCAACTTCTCCTTCACGCAACACCCTAAAACGATTCAAACGCATATCATAAAGAGTCACGCTCTGCAAACTACGGATAAAGAGCAATCCGGCTTTATTTCCGCAAACCTGCCTGATATTATTGATATTGATGGAATAAGGATTAGCGTTATCCGGCTTAAATACTTCAAACTTACGTCCGTCAAATCGATTCAGCCCGTCTTGAGTGCCGATCCACAAAAATCCGAATTCATCCTGATAGAAACAATTGACCGTTTGATGAGAAAGTCCCTGCCTTACATCCTTAAAGCGCATATTGATATCCTTCGTCACATTTGCCATGCAACAAAGTCCCGATATGAACAGGCAATAAACAACAAGAAATTTAACTTTGGTCATCTGTGTTTTTCGATAATTCAGATGCAATATTCGGGAAAATCCAAGATATATGCAAGTGTTTATTCAAAAACCTGATTGCCTATTGCCTGCAGACTATTACTCGGGAGGCGTATAACTAATCTCCCTACCGAATAAAATTAATCATCTGACGGTTAATTCTTTTTCGTCTGACTATAGTCAGACGAAAGTTCAACTATAGTCAGACGCAAGTTTAACAGTAGTCAGACGCAAGTTCGACTATAGTCAGACGATTAATTTTATGCATAAACAAGATTAGTTATCTCTTTACCAAGAAATAGTTTTTAGCATACGAAAGATTAAATTATACTATCAACCGCCTAAACACTTGTTTATCATTGGTGAACTGCGTACTTTTGCACGCCATTAAAAAAAGCAAAACAATGACTAACAAAACCAAAGGTTTTATCTATGGAGCGATTGCCGCTGCGAGCTACGGTATGAATCCTCTTTTTGCACTTCCGCTCTATGCAGCCGGAATGAGTGTCGATACCGTTTTATTCTACCGGTACTTCTTTGCGACAATCGTATTGGGTATTCTGATGAAAATGCAGCATCAGTCTTTTGCACTTCATAAGGCAGACGTTTTGCCCTTAGTCATTATGGGGCTGTTATTCTCTTTTTCATCACTGCTTTTGTTTATGAGCTATAATTATATGGATGCCGGAATTGCTTCAACGATTCTGTTTGTTTATCCGGTGATGGTAGCTGTCATTATGGGAATATTCTTCAAGGAAAAGATTTCCGCCATTACCGTTTTCTCCATCCTGCTGGCACTTTCAGGCATTGCCTTGCTCTATCAGGGAGACGGCAACAAACCGCTATCGACTTTGGGAATTATCTTTGTTCTGTTGTCTTCTCTCTCTTATGCTATATATATAGTAGGTGTAAACCGTTCGACATTGAAAAACCTGCCGACCACGAAACTTACCTTCTATGCCATTTTATTCGGACTATCGGTTTATATCGTCCGTTTAAATTTCTGTACGGAACTGCAAGTAATACCGTCTGCCTGGCTCTGGGCCGATGTATTATCACTCGCCATCCTGCCAACTGCCGTATCACTGGTCTGTACCGCACTGGCCATTCATTATATAGGCTCTACACCAACAGCAATATTGGGTGCTCTGGAACCAGTGACAGCTTTATTCTTCGGTGTTCTCCTGTTTCACGAAAAACTGACTCCCCGCTTAATGATGGGTATTTTAATGATTATCACCGCCGTTACCCTGATTATCATTGGCAAGTCACTCATAAAAAAGATGGGTATGCTGTTGCAGATGAACAAAAAATAATATACTTTTGCTACTTAATCAATCAAAATGCAATTTTAAATCTCAAAAAATATGGTAGACGTAAAGACTTGCCTTGACAATGCACAAGAAAAGATGGATATGGCCATCATGTATCTGGAAGAAGCACTGGCACATATCCGCGCCGGAAAAGCGAGTGCACGCTTATTAGATGGTATCCGCGTAGATTCTTACGGAAGTATGGTACCTATCAGCAATGTAGCAGCAATTACTACTCCGGACGCCCGCAGTATCGTGATCAAGCCTTGGGATAAAAGCATGTTCCGTGTCATCGAAAAAGCAATTATCGACTCTGACCTCGGTATCATGCCCGAAAACAATGGAGAAATGATCCGTATCGGTATCCCTCCCCTGACGGAAGAACGCCGTAAACAACTGGCAAAACAGTGTAAAGGAGAAGGCGAAACGGCTAAAGTAAGCGTACGCAACGCGCGTCGTGACGGCATCGACGCACTGAAAAAGGCCGTAAAAGACGGATTGGCAGAAGACGAGCAGAAGAATGCGGAAGCCAAACTGCAAAAAATCCATGATAAGTATATCAAACAAATCGATGATATGCTGGCTGAAAAGGATAAAGAAATTATGACCGTCTAAAAAATAATGAAGAATTAAGAATGAAGAATGAGGAATTATAATGCTGTATTATTCAGTTGAAACACAGCCTGAATTCTTCATTCTTCATTTTTAATTTATAATTTATATGAAAGGATTAGTAATCAAAAACACGGGTAGTTGGTATCAGGTGAAAACCGATGACGGACAATCTATTGAATGTAAAATCAAAGGGAATTTCCGATTGAAAGGGATTCGCAGTACTAATCCTGTTGCAGTGGGTGATCGTGTCCGGATTATACTTAATCAGGAAGGCACTGCTTTTATCAGTGAAATAGAAGATAGAAAGAACTACATCATCCGCCGTTCATCCAATCTTTCCAAACAATCTCATATCCTTGCTGCCAATCTCGACCAGTGTATGCTGGTGGTAACCATCAATTATCCGGAAACTTCCACTATTTTTATTGATCGCTTTCTTGCATCCGCAGAGGCCTATCGCGTCCCTGTCAAACTGGTATTTAATAAGGTAGATGCTTACGACGAAGATGAGCTCCGCTATCTGGACGCACTTATCAACTTATACACACAAATCGGCTACCCTTGCTTCAAAGTTTCCGCAAAGAACGGCACTGGAGTGGCTGAAATCAAAAAAGCACTGGAAGGCAAGATTACTTTATTTTCCGGACATTCGGGAGTCGGCAAATCGACTCTTATCAATTCCATACTGCCGGGCATAGCAGCCAAGACCGGCGAAATTTCTTCTTACCACAACAAAGGAATGCATACTACTACTTTCTCCGAAATGTTCCCTGTGGAAGGAGATGGCTATATCATCGATACTCCGGGTATCAAGGGCTTCGGCACATTCGATATGGAAGAAGAAGAGATCGGACATTATTTTCCCGAAATATTCAAAACCTCCGCCGACTGCAAATATGGCAACTGTACACATCGTCATGAACCGGGATGTGCCGTACGCAAAGCAGTGGAAGAGCACCTCATCAGCGAATCCCGTTATACCTCTTATCTCAATATGTTGGAAGATAAAGAGGAAGGAAAATATCGGGCTGCTTACTGATTAACTCTTTTTTACTCTTCCTTTCTTTAAACCTTTCCCATCAGGGAAAGTCTAATTTTTGAAGATGTACAATATAATTGCCATATACAATACTAAACCATGAATAAGAAGACTAAATGGGGCATCATTATTCTTGTTGGTGCCGGGATTATCGGTGGAGGAATCTACTCACAATTACCGAAAAAAAACGACGAACTAGCAGCCGCCGACAAAGTGATGGGCAGTAATAAAAAAAGAGGGAAACAAGTTTTAAATGTAAATGCCAAGGTCATAAAACCACAATCTCTGACAGATGAGTTCACCACTACTGGTGTACTTCTACCCGATGAAGAAGTGGATTTATCTTTCGAAACATCGGGAAAGATTGTAGAAATCAACTTTGAAGAAGGAACAGCCGTAAAGAAAGGCCAATTACTAGCCAAAGTGAATGACAGGCAGTTGCAGGCACAATTGCAAAGGTTGATTTCACAATTGAAACTGGCAGAAGACCGTGTATTCCGCCAGGATGCTTTATTGAAACGGGATGCTGTCAGTAAAGAAGCCTACGAACAGGTGAAAACGGATTTAGCAACCCTGAATGCCGATATAGAGATTATCAAAGCTAATATTGAACTGACAGAGCTACGTGCTCCGTTTGACGGAGTGATCGGACTTCGCCAAGTCAGTATCGGTACGTATGCATCTCCGACCACAGTCGTTGCCAAGCTAACAAAAATCGCTCCACTGAAGGTTGAATTTTCCGTTCCGGAACGTTATGCCAAGCAAATCAAAAAGGGAACCAATCTCAATTTCAGCGTTGAAGGAACATTGGATGCTTTCGGCGCACAGGTATACGCTGTAGAATCTGCCATCGATCCGAATCTGCATCAATTTACCGCCCGTGCATTATACCCGAATGTCAATCGCACCCTACTTCCCGGCCGTTATGCCAGTGTACTGTTGAAAAAGGATGAAATACCTAATGCAATAGCCATCCCAACGGAAGCAATTGTGCCGGAAATGGGTAAAGATAAAGTCTATCTGTATAAATCAGGAAAGGCCGAACCGGTGGATATTATTACCGGTATCCGCACCGCATCTGAAGTGCAAGTGATTAGAGGATTGCACGTAGGAGACACAATCATCACTTCAGGAACATTGCAACTCCGTACCGGACTCGCCGTAACACTTGACAATATTGAAGAATGAGAATTTATGATTTATGAATTCTGATTTATGATTTATAAAGCCAAATAATTTATGATTTATAAGTCAGCAGAATCCAGCAAACATTCAGAAATCAGAAATCAGAATTCAAAAATCAGAAATCTTCAATCCATAACTCAGAAATCATAATTCAGAAATCAGAAATCATAAATCAATGAACATCTCCGAATTAAGTATACGTCGCCCGGTATTAGCCACAGTATTAACGATTATTATCCTCCTTTTCGGATTCATCGGATACAACTATTTGGGTGTCCGCGAATATCCGTCGGTAGATAATCCGATTATTTCTGTCAGCTGCTCTTATCCGGGAGCTAATGCCGACGTTATCGAAAACCAGATAACTGAACCGTTGGAACAGAATATCAACGGTATTCCCGGTATCCGTTCTTTGTCCAGTGTGAGCCAGCAGGGGCAAAGCCGTATCACTGTAGAATTTGAATTGTCCGTCGATCTGGAAACAGCGGCCAACGACGTACGTGACAAGGTTTCACGTGCCCAACGTTATCTGCCTCGCGACTGTGACCCACCGACAGTTTCAAAAGCAGATGCCGATGCCATGCCTATCTTGATGGTTGCTCTTCAGAGTGACAAACGTTCTCTGTTGGAATTAAGTGAAATAGCGGATCTGACTGTGAAAGAACAATTACAGACTATTTCTGATGTAAGTAGTGTATCTATCTGGGGAGAGAAGCGTTACTCCATGCGCCTTTGGCTCGACCCGGTAAAGATGGCAGGTTACGGTATCACTCCCGTCGATGTTAAAAACGCTGTAGATAACGAAAATGTGGAACTTCCTTCAGGTAGTATCGAAGGAAATACCACCGAGTTGACGATCCGTACACTAGGATTGATGCATACCGCAGATGAATTCAATGACTTGATTGTCAAAGAAGAGAATAACCGTATTGTACGATTCAGTGATATCGGACGTGCTGAACTGGGCCCGGCTGATATTAAGAGTTATATGAAGATGAACGGCGTTCCTATGGTGGGTGTCGTAGTCATTCCACAGCCGGGAGCCAACCACATTGAGATTGCGGATGCTGTATACCAACGTATGGAGCAAATGAAAAAAGACTTGCCGGAAGATGTACACTATAATTATGGTTTTGATAATACCAAGTTTATCCGTGCGTCTATCAATGAGGTTAAGTCCACTGTATATGAGGCTTTCGTACTTGTAATCATCATTATCTTCCTCTTCCTGCGTGACTGGCGCGTCACGTTGGTGCCTTGTATCGTAATCCCCGTTTCCCTTATCGGTGCTTTCTTCGTTATGTATCTGGCAGGATTCTCCATCAATGTGCTTTCCATGCTCGCCATCGTACTATCGGTGGGACTAGTGGTAGATGACGCCATCGTTATGACGGAAAATATCTACATCCGTATAGAGAAAGGAATGGCTCCGAAAGAAGCGGGAATAGAAGGAGCCAAAGAAATTTTCTTTGCCGTTATTTCCACCACTATTACGCTGGTAGCGGTATTCTTCCCTATCGTCTTTATGGATGGAATGACGGGACGATTATTCCGTGAGTTCAGTATCGTTATTTCGGGTTCGGTGATTATATCTTCATTCGCCGCATTGACTTTCACTCCGATGTTGGCAACGAAGTTACTCATTAAACGGGAAAAACAAAGTTGGTTCTATGCAAAAACAGAACCGTTCTTTGAAGGAATGAACCGGCTATACAGCCGTTCGCTTGCCGCTTTTCTTAGTAAACGCTGGATCGCTCTTCCATTTACTTTCATCACCATTTGCCTGATTGGTATTCTGTGGAATGCAGTTCCTGCGGAAATGGCCCCACTTGAAGACCGTTCGCAAATCAGTATCAATACACGAGGAGCGGAAGGCGTCACCTATGAATATATCAGGGATTACACAGAAGACATCAATCAACTGGTAGACTCCATTCTGCCTGATGCAGAGGCTGTAACTGCCCGTGTATCCAGCGGTAGCGGAAACGTGCGCATCACACTGAAGGATATGAATGAACGTAATTATACCCAGATGGATGTGGCAGAGAAAATATCAAAAGCGGTACGGAAGAAAACAATGGCGCGTTCATTCGTACAGCAGCAGTCTTCTTTCGGCGGACGTCGTGGAAGCATGCCTGTACAATATGTACTTCAGGCTACCAATTTGGAAAAGCTGGAAGAAGTGTTGCCCAAGTTTATGGCTAAAGTATATGAGAATCCTGTTTTCCAGATGGCGGACGTTGATTTGAAGTTCAGTAAACCGGAAGCTCGTATTCAGATCAACCGCGACAAGGCCAGTATTATGGGAGTAAGTACCAAAAACATTGCTCAAACGCTGCAATATGGATTAAGCGGCCAACGTATGGGATATTTCTATATGAACGGTAAACAATACGAAATTCTTGGTGAAATCAACCGCCAACAACGAAACAAACCGGCCGACCTGAAAGCTATTTACGTCCGTAGCAGTAGCGGGGATATGATTCAGCTGGACAACTTGATTGAATTGGAAAGCGGTATTGCACCTCCAAAGTTGTATCGTTATAATCGTTTTGTGTCAGCTACCATCTCTGCGGGATTGGCAGACGGCAAAACAATCGGGCAAGGCTTGGATGAAATGGATAAAATTGCCAAAGAAACATTGGATGACACTTTCCGCACTGCCCTGTCGGGAGACTCGAAAGAATATCGTGAAAGTTCATCCAGTCTGATGTTCGCCTTTATCCTGGCTATCCTTTTGATTTACCTGATTCTGGCAGCCCAGTTTGAAAGTTTCAAAGATCCGTTGATTATCATGTTGACAGTGCCGCTGGCTATTGCCGGAGCTTTGGTCTTTATGTATTTCGGAGATATTACGATGAATATTTTCAGTCAGATCGGTATTATCATGCTGATCGGTCTGGTAGCGAAGAACGGTATTCTTATTGTAGAATTTGCCAATCAGAAACAGGAAGCCGGAGAGGATAAAATGAGTGCCATCAAAGATGCTGCCCTTCAACGCCTCCGTCCGATTCTGATGACAAGTGCCTCTACGGTTTTGGGACTTATCCCGCTGGCATTTGCCACCGGAGAAGGTTGTAACCAGCGTATTGCCATGGGTACGGCGGTAGTGGGTGGTATGGTCGTATCCACTCTGCTTACGATGTACATTGTACCGGCTATTTACAGTTACATTTCGACTAACCGAATCAAAAAACTACAAGAATGAAACAGAAAGGAATTTGCATGAAACGCATCATTTATATCACCATTGCATGTGCCTTCTTATCAGTCTCTTTTGCAAAGGCACAAGTTCTCACTCTCAAGGAGTGTCTGGAAGAAGGATTGCAAAACAATTACTCTTTACGTATCATCCATAACGAAGAGCAGATCAGCAAAAACAACGCAACATTAGGAAATGCGGGTTACCTGCCTACACTGGACTTCTCTGCCGGATATACCGGAAACCTCGACAATATTGAGACCAAGGCGCGTGCTACCGGAGAAATAACAAAGAACAACGGAGTCTACGATCAGACGGTTAATGTCGGTCTTAACCTCAACTGGACTATTTTCGACGGATTCAATATCAGTACCACCTACAAACAGTTGAAAGAGCTGGAACGTCAGGGGGAAACCAACACGCGTATTGCTATTGAAGATTTTATTGCTGCCCTGACTTCCGAATACTATAATTTTATCCAGCAGAAGATTCGTCTGAAAAACTTTCATTATGCAATGTCACTTTCCAAAGAGCGTTTGCGCATAGCCGAGGCTAGTCACCTGGTCGGTAAGTTTTCAGGGCTGGATTATCAGCAGGCAAAAGTGGATTTCAATGCAGACAGTGCCCAATACATCAAACAACAGGAATTGCTACATTCTTCACGCATCCAGTTGAATGAACTGATGGCCAACAACAATGTCAATCAAAACATTATTATCAAAGACTCCACCATCGACGTACACAGCGACTTACAATTTGATGATTTGTGGAATTCTACGTTAGCAACCAATGCTTCTTTGCTCAAGGCCGATCAAAACACAGTACTTGCCCAATTGGACTACAAGAAAATAAACTCACGCAACTATCCATATCTCAAATTAAATACCGGATATGGATATACGTTCAACAAATATGACATCAATGCAAACAGCAGAAGAGGTGAACTGGGCTTCAATGCCGGAATAACTGTCGGTTTTAATATCTTCGACGGTAATCGTCGCCGCGAAAAGAGAAATGCAAGTCTGGCTTTCAAAAATCGTCGCCTGGAACGACAGGACTTGGAATTAGCACTCCGCTCTGATCTCAGTAACCTATGGCAAGCCTATCGCAACAATCTTCAATTGCTGAATCTGGAACGTCAAAACCTGATAACCGCCAAAGATAATCACGATATTGCCATGGACCGTTATATACAGGGGGACCTCTCCGGTTTTGAAGTGCGTGAAGCACAAAAGAGTTTGTTAGATGCAGAGGAACGCATCCTCTCTGCTGAATATAACACGAAACTTTGCGAAATATCCCTGTTGCAAATCAGCGGCAAGATTACGAAGTATCTGGAATAAGGAAGTAGTTTCCATTTATTTTTTTATTGGGTTAATCTTCTTATCGGGAGGATTAACCCAATTTTTACTGTATAAAAAACAGTTATTACATACCGATGTTTTTCTTTCTTCCTACATTTGCATACTATAAAAACATTAAATAATAAAAGCCATGAGAAAACTAAGTCTTTTCTTACTGCTACTTTTTATCCTGACAAACGCCTCAGCCCAAAAAGCAACAGATTACAGAAAACAACAGAACTACAAAGAATGGGTACACATCGCCCCTAAATTTGACGATGATTTCTTCAAGACGGAAGAAGCCCAACGCATCGGTGACAACGTGTTACTCTATCAACAAACGACCGGAGGCTGGCCCAAGAATATCTATATGCCGGCAGAACTGACGGAACAAGAATATAATGCGGCACTAAAAGCTAAAGAAGATACCAACCAAAGCACCATCGACAACAATGCCACCACGACAGAAATAGAATATTTGTCACGGCTTTATCTGGCTACGCAAAAGGAGAAATATAAAGAAGGAGTGCTGAATGGTATTCAATATCTGCTCAAATCGCAGTATGAAAACGGTGGATGGCCTCAATTTTATCCGCGTCCCAAAGGTTATTATGTACAAATCACCTACAATGACAATGCAATGGTGAGAGTCATGAATCAACTTCGGAGCATATACGAAAAGAAAGCTCCGTACACTTTCCTTCCTGACAATATCTGTGAACAAGCACGTAATGCATTTAATAAAGGGATAGAGTGTATACTCAAAACGCAGGTGCGCCAAAATGGAGAGTTAACAGTGTGGTGCGCCCAACATGACCGTGTCACTTTGGAACCCTGTAAGGCACGTGCCTATGAACTCCCGTCACTAAGCGGACAAGAGTCTGACAATATTGTATTACTGTTGATGTCACTTCCCCATCCATCTGCAGACGTTGTAAAATCCATAGAAGGTGCTATCAAATGGTTCCAAAAGTCTGAAATAAAAGGAATACAGAAGGAATATTTCACCAACAGTGATGGCAAAAAAGACTATCGCATGGTTCCCTGTGAAGACTGTCCTACTCTTTGGGCACGTTTTTATGATCTGGAAACAAACCGGCCTTTTTTCTGCGACCGTGATGGCATTAAAAAATATGATATATCGGAAATCGGACACGAACGCCGAAATGGTTATAGTTGGTATAACAAAGATGGAAGCAAGGTGTTGAAGAGATATGAAAAATGGAAAAAAGAACAGAATAAGTAATCATAACTGATGAAAGGTTGATATTTACACTGAAAAAGTAAATATCCGGAAAGTCTTTAAGTCCTTAAAATAAGAAGAGGGGCTGTCTAACAATAAAATAGTCAGACAGCCCCTTTATTAAGGGATATTCAGTAAATGTTCCTCTTTCTAAAAAATCAAGAGAAAAGCTTTGCTTTACGTGAGCTTTTCTCTTGATTTTTTCGTTCAACTCTCCCAGTCTTCTATCTTTTTTGTAGAATATTGTTTACATATTCTTATTTTTTCCTTCCCACCCATGCATTATGTACATGTCTTTTTTAGGGGAAGTTAAAACCTCTCCTGTTTTTCCTGTTATTTTAGTTAGATTATGCTGCCTTTCTTTTTTTCTTTTCGACCTTTTCTATCATACATACCGCATTGGCTGTATGTATCCCAAAA
>NZ_GG774819.1:0-55379 GCF_000163675.1 Bacteroides sp. D22
TTGGGAGGGTTCAACGCCGCCATAATAATCACGGACCACATCTGCCTTGGCTTGTTTAACGCTATAGCCCCGTCTGGACATCCAGGAACTCATACCACCAAAAGTGGTATGCTGATCGCGGCAAACATCGGCTAAAGAACAATTGTAGTCTACTTTCAATACTTCAAGGAAATGTTTCCAAGTTTTTCCAAATCGATTTTCTGCTAAATCCATAATGCTTCATTTTTATACATCGCAAAAATATAAGAATGAAAAAAGGGCGACAAGATAGAATCGCGGAGACGCTTACCGAGTGAAGGTTTTCTTTTACTTTTCTTTTTTTATAATAGCTGCAATCATAAAGTAGCTTACTTTTGTTCTTTCTCTATATATTGTATAATCTAAAATAACTAGTGATGCAAAAAATGAATAAAAATGGATTTAGCCAATGTGCCGGAGCGTACATTGAGCGTTTGCGAAAAGAAGGGCGATATTCTACCGCTCATGTTTATAAGAATGCTCTTTTTTCTTTTAGTAAGTTTTGTGGAACAGGTAACATATCGTTCAGGCAAGTCACCCGGGAGTGTTTACGATGCTATGGACAGCATCTTTACGGGTCCGGATTAAAGCTCAATACGGTTTCTACTTATATGCGTATGTTGCGTAGTATCTATAATCGGGGAGTAGAAGCGGGAAGTGCCCCTTATGTTCCCCGGTTGTTTCATGATGTCTATACAGGCGTGGATATCCGGCAAAAGAAAGCATTGCCTGTGACCGAATTGCACAAACTACTGTATGAGGACCCGAAATCCGAACGTTTGCGTCGTACGCAGACGATTGCAGCTCTGATGTTTCAGTTCTGTGGAATGTCATTCGCGGATTTGGCGCATTTGGAGAAATCGGCTTTAGACCGGAATGTGCTTCAATATAACCGTATCAAGACTAAAACACCTATAAGCCTGGAAATTCTGGAAAGTGCAAAAGAGATGGTGAATCAGCTTCGAAGCAATAAACCCGCTCTTCCTGATTGTCCCGACTATTTATTCGATATTCTGCATGGTGATAAGAAGCGGAAAGATGAAAAAGCATATAAAGAATATCAGTCTGCTCTTCGTCGTTTTAATAATTCTTTGAAGGATTTGGCGAGAGTGTTGCGCCTGGACTCACCCGTCACTTCATATACCTTCCGACATTCTTGGGCCACTACTGCCAAGTATCGCGGAGTTCCGATTGAAATGATTAGTGAATCGCTGGGACACAAATCTATTAAAACCACACAAATATATCTGAAAGGCTTTGGATTAAGAGAACGCACAGAAGTGAATAGAAAGAATTTATCTTACGTTAAAAATTACAATGTAAGTAGGTGATAGATAGGCAAAGCTTTAATAATCAGTATTTAAATGTATCCGTTACTTCTTAGGTAACGGAATCAAATGTGACGCAAAGATAGACAAAAATATAAATAGCAAACAAATATTCTCCCATTTTTTTTCGTTTTATCTGATGCATACGGCAAAAAAAAATCTGAACATGAAATAATCATATCTTCATGCCCTATGATTTATATGTCCTGTCTTAAAAAGAATTTCCCCCTTCGCTAAAGGCAAAAACTCTTCTACCACTGTAATTGTCGATGTTTTTCTCTGTTCTCATTCCGATTGGTCTTGATTGTGTGTTTTCCGTTACCTAAGAAGTAACGGAATTATATAAGGTAAAAATAGTGGATTAATCAAAAAAGTTTTGAGAATATCTCTATTTAAAAGTATAACATACAAATAAAGATGAAACAAACTAAAGCGGCTTTTAGGAATAAGCCATTTATTTCGTTAAAAGGTAGTATTCTATTTCTGATACTCATTCCGATGAGCGGTCTGATTCATGCGCAATATTCCATGGGAACAACGGGGCAGTTGATGATACCTACCGCTGAAATGCAGGAGACCGGTACATTTATGGGAGGAGTCAATTTCTTACCCGAGCAAGTTACTCCATCGGTTTTCAGTTTTCCTACCATGAACTATTTTGTAGATATGACTCTTTTCTCTTTTATCGAATTCACTTACCGGATGACATTACTCAAAATGACAACCGGTACAGGCAGGACGGGTTATCATAATCAGGACCGTTCTAATACGATTCGTATTCGTCCGCTAAAAGAAAGTCGCTATTTCCCAGCTGTTGTGATTGGTGGAGATGATCTTTTGACGGAGAAGAAGACTCCGTATTGGGGAGCTTATTATGGTGTGTTGACAAAGACTATCGGATTTCGTTCGGGAGACCAATTGGCTGTAACGGCCGGATGGTATATTCATCAAGGTGATTGTCGTGTATTTAATAAAGGACCTTTCGGAGGTGTCCGCTATACGCCTTCTTTTTGCAAAGAATTGAAGTTGATGGTGGAATATGATACGCGTGGATGGAATATGGGTGCTGCCATGCGCTTTTGGAAGCATTTGTCCGTCAATGTGTTTACTCGTGAATTTACATGTGTTTCCGCCGGTCTGCGGTATGAATGTACATTAATGCATTAAAAGAAGATGAAAAGGATTGTTAGTGTGACCGCTGTTTTTCTCTGTGGTATTTCTTTGTTACAGGCACAGCCTGTTCGTGTGAGTGAGACACTGAAAGAGTTGGATATGGAGAATATTTCAGTTGTGGAGAAAAGGGATACGATAACTGCGGCTTTTGAGACCTCTGCTTATAGAGGTATTTATAATGGAATCGGTATTGCCATACGCCATTTGGTTATTATACCGGAAATACCGACTTTGCAGCTACTTATATTAGATAATGCCTTACCACAATTATGCATAACCATCCCTGCAGAATTGATTCAAAAATATCAGTCCGGTGAATGTGCGTTGGATGAAGTGTATCGTAAGATGGGGATAACTACTTCTACCGAAACTGCTGTGCGTCAGCTGAAAGGTGTAAAGCGAAAAGAAAGTTCTTTCGGTAAGATGGATTTGGTAGTATATCCCAACGTGATGTTAGTCAATAATGTAACTTATAAGTTGTATAAGGCGGCTCTCGAGTTGCAACCTGCCCTGGAAATGCAATTATGGAAAGGAGCTTCGCTACGGATGCAGGTTTCTTTACCTGTTGTAAGTAATGAAGATGGTAAGTGGAACTGCGTTCGCTTGGGATTCATGGCTTTGCGACAGGATTTTCGCTTGACTAATCATTGGAAAGGATACCTCACAGGCGGTAGCTTCTCCAATGATCGCCAGGGACTTGCAGCAGGCATCGGCTATTTTTCGGCAAATGGTCGGTGGACGGTAGAAGGTGGAGGAGGAATAACCGGCTCTGCTCATTTCTATGGTAGCGAATGGAAAATGAGCAAGTGGAAAAGAGTCAATGGACAGATTAGCGTAGGATATTATATTCCGGAAGTGAATACCTTGGTAAAAGTAGAAGGAGATCGCTTTATTTATGGCGATTATGGAGTACGCGGAACTCTTTCACGCTACTTCGGCGAATATATTGTAGGTATATATGGTATGTATACAAATGGAGCAACGAATGCAGGATTCAACTTTTCTATTCCATTACCGGGAAAGAAACGCAAGCGACATCTGCTACGGCTAATGCTTCCCGAATATTTTGCTTTTCAGTATGATATGCGTAGCGGGAATGAATATGCCCATCGTTCGTTGGGCGAAAGTTATAGTGTTGAACCTAAGTCGGCAGAGAATTCACATTTCTGGCAGCCGGATTATATTCGATATTATTTGATTAAAACGAGTGAGAAGTGAAACATGATTGGTATTTTAACTAGTATTTTTAACAAAATTGAAACATTATGAAAAGTGTAAAATGGTTTTATGTGGGTGCCATGGCAATAGCCTTGGGTATGTTAACTTTTGCGACAGTAGCCTGTCACGATGATGATGACGATCCGAAACCGGCAGAAGGGGAAGTAATTGAAACTCCAAAACCGGTAGTGGAGTATTACATTATGGGTACGGTGACTTCCGGAGGAAAAGCAATGAATGGGGTAAAGGTAAAAGTGGGTAGTAAAAATTACACAACCGACTCGAATGGTAAGTTCTCTGTTACAGAAAGTGCTACAGGTACTTATAGTATTGAAGCGTCTTCTAATGGATATCTTTCACAGAAAACGTCAGTTGTCATTGCAGATAATGCGGAGAATCGTAGTGTGGTAACGGTAGCTCTGGCTCTGACAAAGGAGAGTCCGAAAGAGACTGTGTCAATAACGGCAGCAGAAGAAACTAAGGTAGAGGATAAGAGTGAATCGAATCTGGCAATTGAAGAGCCGGGAGAAGTTGCTCCGGAAGAAGTGGTAGAGGATAAACCACTCGTAAAAGTCGAATTGGCAATACCGGCAGGTGCAATTGAGGCAACAGGAGAGAATGCAGAAATTGTTAAAGATGGTAAAGTAGACATCAGTGTAACAACCTTTGTTCCTGCTCCTGCAGAAGTGACTACTGAAGTAAAGGCTGAAGAAGTGAATAAAGATATACCTAAAAGCATCCCTTTAGCTGCTGCTAAATTTGAACCGTCTGGTTTGCAATTTGCAAAAAAGGTTACGATTTCTATTCCTAACCCTATCCCTGGAATAACATTCGCTGATGCTGATATGATACTTACTTATCAGAATCCAGATACAGGAGAATGGGGAGATGCAAAAGATAATCAGGGAAATGTAATTAAAAATATATCTTCTACTACAGAAGGTGGAGCTGTCACTGCGTATACAGCCGATGTCGATCACTTCTCTGCTTATGCTATAGAGAATAAAGTATACAGCAAGATTAGTAATGAAACTGTGACAACTACTATTCTAGGACAAGCTAGTCGTGATAATAGCGAGAATGCTAAAGCAGTGACTGGTATTGAACTGAAATATAAGGAAAAGTCTGGTTGGGACTATGATAAGAATGATGCTGCTCTTGTTGCTGAAGTAAAATCGCAATTAGGAGCTGGTGCTAGTGCTGAAGATACAAAAACGGTGAATGCAATGGTTGCTTTCATGAAAACTCGTATGTTCTCATTAATGGGATCGGTATCTGGCATTACGGAAACTGAACGTGTTTATAACACTGTAAATGTAAACGGATACACCACTATGAGTTATACTTGCTATGCAAAAGCTCGTACTACCACATTGACGGCTAATGTAAAGTTTAATGGTCAAAACAAGACGGTTTCGATTACAGCAACTCGTTATACCGGAACGGATCATCAATATAAGACGGTTACTTATAATCCGACACATAGCGGCGGTAAGGGTGGTAGTATTTAAGATGTTTTATAGTAAGGGGCTTGGATTCGTTTGTAGCATTGAATCCCTGCCTTAGCCGATTAGGAAAAAGTACAGAGGTACATCTTTACCTAATCGGGGCCACGCATCAGATTTTATTTTGATGCACATTTCCCTGAATATCAACTGTCTGTGAAGATCGTTGATATGATTTGAAACGATTCATTGAATCGATATGTAATATTTTTAATAAAACCCTTTTGAATATGTTCCTTTTTTAATAAACCCTTTGGAGCATGTTCATATAGAGTATAGAAGGAGGAGGTCACTGTGAAGCGGTCTCCTCTTTTGCTCTTCGAAAATACTGTATTACTGCAAGTAGTATTGCTAAAATCTGTCTTTCTTGGAGTGTTATTATATTCTTTGTTGACTAGATTTGACTAGAAGTAATACCCTAAATTCACAAAACAACTTCCTTTGTCCGTCTGATTGGAATACCCCAACGATATTTCCAATGGTCCGAAGATGCTGTCCATTCCATAACCTGCACTAACACCGAATAATTGCTTGCCTTTCAATATATCGAAGAAATTACTATCCGTTAGCCCGTAATTACCCGTCAGCGTGAGATAATGAATGGCTCCCATGCGTTGTCTGAATTTAATAGACGCAATCATTATGGTGTTATCCATCAATTCCAGGTTGGTAACCCCGGCAAATGGTAATTGCTGTGGAATATAGAAACCGGGTACGTCACCGCCAATGGCATTTTGCAGCGGATAAGGAAAATCTCTTCCGATCAGGATACGTCCATAAATGGAAGGAATGACGGAGAAACGGCGGGTCACAGGGATGACACTTGCCCACGAAGCATTCAATGCTGAAAATGGAGCGTGGTCGTTGTATTGTGCCATGTTATCCGTATAAAGCGAATAGGCAGCTCTGAAGTCACTTCCTTTAGAAGGGAAGCGTCCTTTATCATAAGTATTATATTGCACTTGGGCAAAATAACTTAGAAAATGTTCCGATTCCACTTTCAGATCGGAGATTTCAGGTTTCTTGAACAGGAAATCTTTGTACTTGTAATATTCAAAACGCAGACCGAGTCCGAAGCGGAAATTCTTGTACCATACATCGGAGAAACCGAATTCTGCCAGATGATATTTATACGTTGTATTATAGGCACGGTCACCTTCCTCGTAAATGTTGATATCGTTGTATTGGAACATATACGAGAAGTTGAAATTACGTTGCTGCATGGGTTCCAGCGTATAGTCTATGCGGGCAGCATATCGTT
The DNA here is from genome assembly GCF_000163675.1 of Bacteroides sp. D22. Taxonomy (NCBI): domain Bacteria; kingdom Pseudomonadati; phylum Bacteroidota; class Bacteroidia; order Bacteroidales; family Bacteroidaceae; genus Bacteroides; species Bacteroides sp. D22. The sequence goes on from NZ_GG774819.1 coordinate 6,504, forward strand.
TACCCAATCGACCGGTAAGAGCCAGGCGGGAAGGTATATGAGTTTTGAGGTCTGCCGTTGCATTCACCAACAAAGACGCGATTTCTTCCGAATCGAAACGGATGCCCAGATTGATTCTTCTTTCATATTTTTCCTGCAACAGGAAGTTGAGGTGATAACCTTCAGGAGTCTCTTTCAACGTATAGCTGGCACTGGAATAGGATTGGCTACCGCGTAATTGATACAAGGCCTGTTCTATTTGTTGAGTGGTAATGTCACTGTTTTCTTTCAGATTACATTTCTTCATCAGCCATTTTTTATCATCCACCTCTACACCGGAAAATGAGATGTCCGTCACATAAACCGTGCGTGCATTGGAAAGAGAAGAATAAGGGCCATGTTGCTTCGGAGTATAATCTTTGGCTATCCCTATCTTCTTTTTCAAGGCAAGCAACGAATTCCATTGTTCTTTAGCCGCTTCTTCGCCTCTTCGCATCAGAGTGTCGATGGCAGCCGGGGTAAAACTGGCGGATGAATATCCCTCCACATTGACACGGATATAAGTGTCTGTGAGGTCTACATTTTTTTCATGGTTAGACTGGCAGGTAATGTCTACAATCTGCCCCAGAATATCGGGGACGCTGTTGAGCTTGTCAGCCTTCTTCAAAGCATTCTGCACGTCTACTCCGATAATAATATCGGCTCCCATGGCTTTCACAACATCTGCCGGATAGTTGTTTACAATGCCGCCGTCCACTAATACCATGCTGTCTTGCCGTACCGGAGTAAATACACCCGGAATAGCCATACTGGCACGCATAGCGGTTGAGAGTATTCCGTCATGGAATACAATTTGTTCTCCATTGACAACATTGGCTGCCACACAAGCAAAAGGAATGGGAAGTTTATTGAAGTTGATGGAGTCATGATACCCCACAGTGAGTTCTGAAAATAGGTTAGCCAGATTTTGCCCTTTCATGAGTCCTCCGGTAGCAGCATCTTTGGGAGTTTTGGTGAAAGGGATAGAGACTGTATATTTTTCAGACCGTTCACGATCAGTCAATGACATGGCACTTCGTTTGATACGGTCGCTCAACAGGAATGTCCAATCTTGTTTCCGTACCATGCTGTCCAATTGTTCCGTAGTATAACCGATGGCATAAAGGCCACCTACGATAGCTCCCATACTGGTACCGGCTATGTAGTCGATAGGGATTCCGGCTTCCTCAATTACTTTCAGTGCTTTGATGTGTGCCATTCCTTTGGCACCGCCGCCGCTTAGAACGACACCTACCTTTTTCCTTTGCTCTTGAGAATGCAAAGAAAAAGGCAATAAGATGCCAATTGATAAAACTAATGTTGAAAAGATTTGTTTTTTCATTAGGATGTGGTCTAGTGTTGATGTTTAATATAATACAAATGTAGAGCATAATTTGTTTAGTTGTTGAAATGGGAACTAAAAAAAATGTTCCAAAAGTCGGAAATGTGGATTTTTTCTACACCATACAGTGAATTTCCACACTTTCTGCAAAACGAAGAAATATCTAATGCTTTGATTTTAAGCAAATAATGCAGGTAACGCATTTTTGGTATATGAGTTGTAAATAAGGATATAGAACAAACATAAGTTAAATTAAATAATAAGATTCGATATGAGATTATTCTTTTCGAAACATGAGTTGAAACTGAGGAGAAAGAGAACCATTGCTGCTATTATGTGTATGGTAGTTGTGTTGGGTGTGTATTGGATACTGACCCGACCTCAGAAGGCTGCGCCGGAAATGCCGACAGTCATTGTTGAACCGGTAGTGAAAGACGACGTAGAGATATACGGGGAATATGTGGGGCGTATTCGTGCCCAACAGTTCGTCGAAGTACGTGCCCGTGTGGAAGGTTATCTGGAAAATATGCTTTTTGCCGAAGGGACATATGTCAATAAGAATCAGGTTTTGTTTGTAATCAACCAGGACCAGTATCGTGCCAAAGCAGATAAAGCCAGAGCGCAATTGAAAAAAGACGAAGCGCAGGCTTTGAAAGCGGAACGTGATTTAAAACGTATCCGTCCGTTGTTTGAACAGAACGCTGCAAGTCAGTTGGACTTGGATAATGCGGAAGCCGCTTATGAAAGTGCCGAGGCAACGGTAGCCATGAGCGAGGCGGATTTGGCACAGGCTGAACTGGAATTGGGTTATACCATTGTTCGTTCGCCCTTATCGGGACACATTAGTGAAAGAAATGTGGACTTGGGTACGTTAGTCGGCCCCGGAGGAAAATCATTGCTTGCTACCATTGTGAAGAGTGATACAGTATTGGTGGATTTCAGTATGACAGCACTCGATTATTTGAAGAGTAAAGAAAGAAACATTAATTTGGGACAGCAGGATTCCACCCGTTCCTGGCAGCCGAATATTACCATTACATTGGCGGATAATACCGTCTATCCATTTAAAGGATATGTGGATTTTGCCGAACCGCAAGTCGATCCTCAAACCGGAACTTTCTCTGTACGTGCAGAAATGCCGAATCCGAAACAAGTATTGTTGCCGGGACAATTTACAAAGGTAAAGTTGTTGCTGGATGTTCGTGAAGGTGCACTTGTTGTTCCGATGAAAGCCGTTACTATCGAAAAGGGTGGAGCATATATTTATACCATGCGCAAAGATAATGCGGTAGAGAAACGTTTTATCGAATTAGGACCGGAAGTCGGGAATAATGTGGTGGTAGAAAGAGGACTGGCAGAAGGAGAAATGGTGGTTGTAGAAGGGTTCCATAAGTTGACTCCGGGCATGAAAGTACGGGTCAGTGATCCGGAAGCCGAAGCTGGGGACAGTATAACTACGACAAAAAATGAAGTGACCGGAGTAAAAGAAAACACTACCGGAACGAAGGATAACGCGAAAGGAGAATAAACGATGAAAGTTACTTTTTTTATAGATAGGCCGGTCTTCTCGGCCGTAATCTCCATCGTGATTGTGATTGTCGGCATTATTGGTCTGACGATGCTTCCGGTGGATCAATATCCGCAGATTACCCCTCCGGTGGTGAAGATCAGCGCATCCTATCCGGGTGCCAGCGCACTTACCGTGTCGCAGGCAGTAGCCACTCCGATTGAGCAGGAAATCAATGGTACGCCGGGTATGCTTTATATGGAATCAAACAGTTCTAACTCCGGAGGTTTTTCGGCAACGGTCACTTTTGATGTATCTGCTGATCCGGATTTGGCAGCCGTTGAGATTCAAAACCGTGTGAAATTAGCGGAATCCCGTTTGCCGGCGGAAGTCATTCAGAATGGTATTTCAGTAGAAAAACAGGCTCCCAGTCAGTTGATGACGCTTTGTTTGACTTCTACTGATCCGAAGTTCGACGAAATTTATTTGAGTAACTTTGCTACTATCAACGTGCTCGATGTAATTCGCCGTATTCCTGGGGTTGGACGTGTATCTAATATAGGTAGCCGCTATTATGCGATGCAGATATGGGCGCAACCCGATAAGTTGGCAAACTTTGGGCTGACCGTACAGGATTTACAGAATGCATTGAAGGATCAGAACCGTGAATCAGCGGCCGGTGTATTGGGACAACAACCGGTGCAGGGACTGGATATTACCATTCCTATTACGACTCAAGGACGTTTGTCTACCGTAGGGCAGTTTGAAGATATTGTAGTGCGTGCCAATGCCAACGGATCTATTATCAGGTTGAAAGATGTGGCGCGTGTATCGTTGGAGGCTTCTTCCTATAACACGGAAAGTGGTATCAACGGCGAGAATGCCGCTGTGCTTGGCATTTATATGTTGCCGGGAGCAAATGCGATGGAAGTAGCCGAGAGGGTCAAAGAGGCTATGGATGAGATTAGCAAGAATTTTCCGGAAGGATTGAGCTATGAGATTCCGTTCGATATGACGACTTATATTTCTGAATCTATTCATGAAGTATATAAGACGTTGTTTGAAGCGTTGGTATTAGTTGTATTGGTGGTTTATCTATCCTTGCAGAGCTGGCGTGCAACGTTGATTCCGGTAGTAGCGGTGCCTATTTCATTGATCGGTACTTTCGGATTCATGTTGATTTTCGGTTTCTCGCTGAATATACTGACATTACTCGGATTGATTCTTGCCATCGGTATTGTGGTGGATGATGCGATTGTGGTGGTGGAAGGCGTAGAACATATCATGGAAACGGAACATCTAAGCCCATACGAAGCAACGAAGAAAGCGATGAACGGACTTGCTAGTGCTTTGATTGCCACATCACTGGTATTGGCGGCAGTGTTCGTTCCGGTTAGTTTTTTAAGTGGGATTACAGGGCAGTTGTATCGCCAGTTTACGGTGACGATTGTGGTGTCCGTACTTATTTCTACGGTAGTGGCTCTGACATTGAGCCCGGTGATGTGTTCATTGATTCTGAAGCCGGATAACGGAAAGAAAAAGAATATCGTTTTCCGGAAGATTAATGAATGGCTGGGCATCGGTAGCAATAAATATGTGGCTGCCGTGACTCGTACGATCAAGCATCCTCGCCGGGTTTTAAGTGCTTTTGGTATGGTATTGATCGCTATTATGCTGATTCACCGTATTATTCCGACCAGTTTCTTGCCTGTAGAAGACCAGGGATATTTCAAAATTGAATTGGAACTGCCGGAAGGAGCTACTTTGGAACGTACCCGTATCGTAACAGAACGTGCCATTGCTTATTTGGAAAAGAATCCATATATTGAATATATACAGAACGTAACGGGAAGTAGTCCGCGTGTTGGAAGTAACCAGGGACGTGCTGAACTGACGGTGATCCTGAAACCTTGGGAAGAGCGGAAGAACACCACTATTGAAAAGATTATGGATACGGTGGAAAAACATTTGAGGGAATATCCAGAATGTAAAGTCTATCTGTCCACTCCTCCGGTTATTCCGGGACTGGGTAGCTCGGGAGGTTTTGAAATGCAATTGGAAGCTCGTGGAGAAGCCACTTTCGATAATTTGGTAGACGCGGCAGATACATTAATGTACTACGCATCCAAGCGCAAAGAGCTGGCTGGTCTGTCATCTTCTTTGCAGTCGGAAATACCACAACTCTATTTCGATGTAGACCGTGACAAAGTAAAGATGCTGGGTGTGCCACTGGCTGATGTGTTCTCTACCATGAAGGCTTATACCGGTTCGGTGTATGTGAACGACTTTAATATGTTCAACCGTATATATAAGGTTTACATTCAGGCGGAAGCTCCTTACCGGGAACACAAAGACAACATCAATCTGTTCTTCGTGAAAGCCTCCAATGGAGCGATGGTACCATTGACTTCTTTAGGAAATGCCTCCTATACCACAGGACCGGGAAGTATTAAACGTTTCAATATGTTTACTACGGCCGTTATTCGCGGAGCAGCTGCACAGGGATATAGTTCCGGACAGGCGATGGAAATCATGGAGCAGATTGCCCGTGACCATCTTCCCGATAATATCGGTCTTGAATGGAGTGGCCTTTCTTATCAGGAGAAGCAGGCGGGAGGTCAGACTGGTATGGTGATGGCATTGGTATTCCTGTTCGTATTCCTCTTCCTTGCTGCACAATACGAAAGTTGGACGGTGCCTATTGCCGTGTTGCTCTCTTTACCTGTTGCCGCTTTGGGAGCCTATTTAGGAGTCTGGGTTTGCGGATTGGAGAACGATGTCTATTTCCAGATTGGTCTGGTAATGCTGGTGGGACTTGCCGCTAAGAACGCGATTTTGATTGTAGAGTTTGCAAAAGTACAGGTAGATAAAGGTGAAGACCTGGTGCAGTCGGCTATCTACGCAGCCAAATTGCGTTTCCGTCCGATTCTGATGACTTCTCTCGCATTCGTACTCGGTATGCTTCCGATGGTATTGGCAAGCGGTCCGGGGTCGGCAAGCCGGCAGGCAATCGGTACAGGTGTATTTTTCGGAATGATATTTGCCATTGTATTCGGTATCATTCTTGTGCCGTTCTTCTTTGTGATGGTGTATAAAACAAAGTCGAAAATTTTAAAACATAAGAAATAATGAAACGAAAGAAACTATATATTGCTATTCTGTTACTTGCCGGAGTCTTGACTTCCTGCAAGGTAGGGAAAAGCTATGTCCGTCCTGATCTTCATTTGCCCGACAGCTTGGAAAGAGCGCAAGACTCGATCAGTTTCGGCGATCAGGACTGGAGGGATATTTATACGGATGCTACCTTGAGAAGTCTGATAGAACGTGCACTGGATCACAACAAGGATATGTTGATTGCCGCTGCCCGTGTGAAAGAAATGGCAGCACAGAAACGTATTTCCACTGCTGCGTTACTTCCGGATATCAAAGGAAAAGTAACGGCAGAACGTGAACTTGAAAATCATGGAGGAGACGCTTTCAAGAGATCAGATACTTTTGAAGCACAATTCCTCGTTTCATGGGAACTCGATCTTTGGGGAAATCTGCGCTGGGCACGTTCGGCCAGTATTGCCGAATATCTGCAATCTATCGAGGCGCAACGCGCATTGCGGATGACGATTGTTGCTGAAGTGGCACAAGCTTACTATGAATTGGTTGCTTTAGATACAGAACTGGACATCGTAAAGCAAACATTAAAAGCCCGTGAAGAAGGAGTACGTCTGGCACGTATCCGGTTTGCCGGCGGATTGACTTCCGAGACTTCCTATCGGCAGGCGCAGGTGGAGTTGGCGCGTACGGCAACTTTGGTTCCTGACCTCGAACGTAAAATCTCCCTGAAAGAAAACGATATTGCCTATCTTGCGGGTGAATATCCTAATAAGATAGCCCGTTCCCGTTTGCTTCAGGAATTCAACTCTCCGGAAACACTTCCTGTTGGATTGCCGTCTACATTATTGGAACGTCGTCCCGACATTCGTCAGGCAGAGCAGAAATTGATTGCTGCCAATGCGAAAGTGGGAGTGGCTTATACAAATATGTTCCCGCGTCTTGCCCTGACAGGTGGTTTCGGTAGTGAAAGTACTTCTTTGTCGGAACTTTTGAAATCTCCTTATGCAGTGATGGAAGGAGCTTTGCTGACTCCGATCTTTGGCTGGGGAAAGAACCGTGCGGCATTGAAAGCAAAAAAGGCAGCTTATGAGGCTGAAGTACATAGTTATGAAAAAGCCGTACTGGAAGCTTTCAAGGAAACACGTAATGCAATTGTCAATTTCAACAAGATCAAGGAAGTGTATGAACTTCGTGCCAATTTGGAACGTTCGGCCAAGAGCTACATGGACCTGGCACAACTGCAATACATCAATGGAGTTATTAATTATCTGGACGTATTGGATGCCCAACGTGGATATTTTGATGCACAGATTGGGTTGAGTAATGCTATCCGTGACGAGTTGATTGCGGTAGTTCAACTCTATAAGGCTCTTGGTGGAGGCTGGGAGCAAAATCCCTAGAATTATCATATCGATTCACTCATTGAAGAAAACGTAAAGGCTATCTCCCACACCGGGAGGTAGCCTTAATTTTTCTTTCTTCTTCTTTTTGTCTTAAAAACAACAACAGAAGAATTTTCATAATTCGGAAAAAAGTGCGAAATTTGCAACGCTTTTCAAGTTTGACAAGAAACTTACTAACACCTTTAAATAAAAAATTAAAGAAAATGACTAAAAGTGCATTGCAAATCGCAAGGGCTGCTTACCAGCCCAAACTTCCGAAAGCATTGGCATCAGGAGCTGTTAAGGCTGTAGCAGGTGCTGCTACTCAATCTGTAGCCGATCAGGAAGCTATCAAAGCATTATTCCCGAACACGTATGGAATGCCGTTGATTACATTCGAAGCTGGTGAAGCTGTTGCTCTTCCCGCTATGAACGTAGGTGTAATTCTTTCCGGTGGTCAGGCTCCGGGCGGACACAATGTAATCTCCGGTTTGTTCGACGGTATCAAGAAATTGAACCCGGAAAACAAATTATATGGTTTTATTCTAGGTCCTGGTGGTCTGGTAGATCACAATTATATGGAACTGACTGCTGATATTATCGACGAATACCGTAACACTGGTGGTTTCGATATCATCGGTTCCGGACGTACGAAGCTGGAAGCAGAAAGCCAATTCGAAAAGGGATATGAAATCATCAAAGAACTTGGCATCAAAGCATTGGTTATCATTGGTGGTGACGACTCTAACACAAACGCTTGTGTATTGGCTGAATACTATGCAGCTAAGAACTACGGTGTACAGGTAATCGGTTGCCCGAAAACAATCGACGGTGACTTGAAGAACGATATGATTGAAACTTCTTTCGGTTTCGATACAGCATGTAAGACTTATGCGGAAGTAATCGGTAACATCCAACGTGACTGTAACTCTGCACGTAAATACTGGCACTTCATCAAGTTGATGGGTCGTTCGGCTTCTCACATCGCACTGGAATGTGCTTTACAGGTACAGCCTAACGTATGTATCGTTTCTGAAGAAGTAGAAGCTAAAGATATGTCTTTGGACGATGTAGTGACTTACATCGCTAAAGTGGTAGCTGACCGTGCTGCACAGGGAAACAACTTCGGTACTGTATTGATTCCGGAAGGATTGGTAGAATTCATTCCTGCCATGAAACGCCTGATTGCTGAATTGAACGACTTCCTGGCTGCTAATGCTGAAGAATTCGGTCAGATTAAGAAATCTCACCAACGTGATTATATCATCCGCAAACTTTCTCCGGAAAACTCTGCTATCTATGCAAGTCTGCCGGAAGGCGTTGCCCGCCAGCTGACTTTGGATCGTGACCCGCACGGAAACGTTCAGGTATCACTGATCGAAACAGAAAAGCTGTTGTCTGAAATGGTAGCTACCAAATTGGCTTCATGGAAAGAAGCAGGCAAGTATGTTGGTAAATTTGCTGCTCAACACCACTTCTTCGGTTATGAAGGACGTTGTGCTGCTCCATCAAACTTTGACGCTGACTATTGCTACTCTTTGGGTTACACAGCTTCTATGTTGATTGCTAACGGTAAGACTGGTTATATGTCTTCTGTACGCAACACAACTGCTCCTGCTGCCGAATGGATCGCAGGTGGTGTGCCTATCACTATGATGATGAACATGGAACGTCGCCACGGTGAAATGAAACCGGTTATCCAGAAAGCATTGGTGAAACTGGATGGCGCTCCTTTCAAGGCATTTGCTGCGCAACGTGATCGTTGGGCTATCGAAACGGATTATGTATATCCGGGTCCGATCCAGTACTTCGGTCCTACAGAGGTTTGCGACCAGGCAACTAAGACTTTGCAGCTGGAACAAGCTAAATAAATACACTTCAGAGGCAGTTGTTGATGTAACAGTTGCAATAACAGCTGCAATGAAAGATTCTTTCAGGCACGGATTACACGGACTACACGGTTTATAAGAAATAACTAAAAAACCGTGTTAATTCGCGTAATCCGTGCCTATCTCTAAAAACATTGATCGTTTAAAGTAAATGCCGCAACGCAACAACCCGATGTCTGCCGTACAGAAGAAAAGAACCGTTTCCACTACCAAGAAAAAGGGAACGACCTCTTCTTCCAAAACTTCCCGTACCTCAAAAAAGGAACAGATGAAGCATCGAACTGTGATGCCTGTCTGGATTCGTAACATTTTGGCTGTGGTGATTATCGGTTGTTTTTCCGTTGTATTCTACTATTTCTTTATCCGTCCTTATGCTTATCGATGGAAACCTTGTCATGGTTTAAAGGAATACGGAGTTTGTATCCCTGACGGATATGATATTCATGGTATTGACATTTCTCATTATCAGGGAAAGATTGACTGGAAAAGACTGTTGCAGAATAAAGAGACGGCTACTCCTTTGCATTTCGTTTTTATGAAAGCTACAGAAGGAGGAGATCATAACGATACCACCTTTGAGGCGAACTTCGCCAATGCCCGTAACCATGGATTTATCCGTGGTGCTTATCATTTTTATATTCCTGGTACGGATGCTTTGAAACAGGCGGACTTCTTTATTCGTACGGTGAAACTGGACACGGGTGATTTACCTCCCGTACTTGATGTGGAAGTGACCGGGCGGAAGGAAAAAAAGGAATTGCAGCAAGGCATTAAACGCTGGCTGGACCGGGTGGAATCTCATTATGGAGTGAAACCTATTCTTTATACTTCTTATAAATTTAAAACCCGTTATCTGGACGATTCCATCTTCAATACATACCCTTACTGGATTGCCCATTATTATGTTGACTCTGTAAAGTATCAGGGAAAATGGGACTTTTGGCAACATACTGATGTAGGAAGTGTTCCCGGTATCAAAGAAGACGTAGACCTGAACGTGTTCAATGGCTCGTTAGAGGAACTTAAAAAGCTGACAATTAAGTAACAGGTATTTCTTTTCCCAACAACTTATCTCTTCTCTCATTTGTTATAATCGTATTATTATAAAAAAAGATACGATTATGAACTTTGATATAGCTATTATTGGTGGTGGTCCTGCCGGGTACACAGCTGCCGAACGTGCAGGGGCCAACGGATTAAAAGCCGTTCTTTTTGAGAAAAAGGCAATGGGTGGAGTGTGTCTCAATGAGGGGTGTATTCCTACTAAAACTTTGTTATATTCTGCTAAAATACTGGATAGCATCAAAAGTGCTTCCAAATATGGCGTTTCTGCCGAATCTCCTTCGTTCGATTTGTCCAAGATTATGAGCCGCAAAGACAAAACAGTGAAAATGTTGACGGGTGGCGTGAAGATGACTGTGAATTCTTACGGAGTGACGATCGTGGAGAAAGAAGCTTTTATAGAGGGAGAGAAAGAGGGGATGATTCGCATCACCTGTGATGGAGAAAACTATTCCGTGAAATACTTGCTGGTATGTACCGGCTCCGATACAGTGATTCCTCCCATACCGGGATTGTCGGGAGTCAGTTATTGGACCTCCAAGGAGGCGTTGGAGATAAAAGAACTTCCCAAGACGCTGGTTATTATTGGCGGTGGAGTGATCGGGATGGAATTTGCTTCTTTCTTCAACAGTATGGGAGTAAAGGTGCATGTGGTAGAAATGATGCCGGAGATTTTGGGAGCGATGGATAAGGAAACGAGCGGCATGCTTCGTGCCGAATATGCCAAACGGGGAGTCACTTTCTATTTGAATACGAAAGTAGTGGAAGTGAACGCTCATGGAGTCGTGATAGAAAAAGAAGGCAAAGCTTCCACTATTGAAGCGGAGAAAATCTTGCTTAGTGTAGGTCGTAAGGCAAATTTATCCAGAGTGGGGCTGGACAAGCTGAATATAGAATTGCATCGGAACGGGGTCAAAGTAGATGAACATCTGTTGACTTCGCATCCCCGTGTATATGCTTGTGGGGATATTACAGGTTATTCTTTATTGGCACATACCGCTATTCGTGAAGCGGAAGTTGCTATCAATCATATCTTGGGAGTGGAAGACCGGATGAATTACGATTGTGTTCCGGGAGTTGTTTATACCAATCCCGAAGTGGCAGGAGTGGGAAAGACAGAAGAAGAACTGATAAAATCAGGACTTTCTTACCGTGTATCCAAATTACCGATGGCTTATTCCGGTCGGTTCGTAGCCGAGAATGAACAGGGAAACGGCCTTTGTAAACTGATTCAGGATGAAGAAGGGAAGATCATCGGTTGCCACATGTTGGGAAATCCGGCGTCGGAACTCATTGTGATCGCAGGTATTGCTATTCAGAGAGGCTATACGGTGGAAGAATTTCAGAAGACTGTATTCCCGCATCCTACGGTCGGAGAGATTTATCACGAGATTATGTTTTAACTCTTATTCTGTCTGACCTATGATTCGATGTATCTATAGTCCGTTTTCTGATATTTACTTTCACTTGGCTGCAGAAGAATATCTGTTGAAGCAGGGAAATGAAGACATTTTCATGCTTTGGCAGGACACTCCTTCTGTGGTAATAGGGAAACATCAACGGTTACGGTTGGAAGTCGATCAGGAATGGGCGGAACGGGAGCAGGTACATATTGCCCGTCGTTTTTCCGGTGGGGGAGCAGTGTACCATGATTTGGGCAATGTCAATCTGACTTTTATAGAAACGACTCCCCGCTTGCCGGAGTTTGTCACGTATTTGCAGCGGACGTTGGATTTCCTGAACTCTATGGGACTGATGGCAACAGGAGGCGAACGATTGGGGATTTATCTGAATGGATTGAAAATATCAGGAAGTGCGCAATGCTTGTACAAGGATCGGGTATTGTATCATTGCACGCTATTGTATGATACGGACCTTACAGCGTTGCATCAAGCATTGAATCCGGAACCGATGGCCGATGATGAAACGTTATCGTCTGTATATGCTGTTCCTTCCGTTCGGAGTGAGGTAACTAATATTCGCAGGCATTTGCCGGCGGGGACTGTCACTGATTTCAAAGAAAAGGCTTTTCAGTATTTCAGTAAGTCGCAATCTGTCAGTGCTTTCACTAAGGAGGAGATAGAAGCTGTCAATCAGCTCCGGGAAGAGAAATATATTCAGAAAGAGTGGATATATAGCCGTTGATGCTTGGTTGTACCGATTGGCCTCCGGTTAAAATTTACTTAACTTAAAACTTTCTATTTCAGCCCATTGTTGTAATATATCTAAGGTTGAATAATAAAATTACTGTCTATGTCAAAATTCGAAATAAAAATGCCTAAGTTGGGCGAGAGTATAACCGAAGGGACCATTGTCTCTTGGTCTGTAAAGGTGGGTGACATGATTCAGGAAGACGATGTGCTTTTTGAAGTGAATACTGCTAAAGTAAGTGCGGAAATCTCTTCTCCCGTAGCGGGAAAAGTGGTGGAGATTTTATATAAGGAAGGTGACACGGTAGCTGTAGGAACAGTCGTCGCTATTATTGATTTGGATGGCGAAGAATCATCCGGTACGGAGCCGGCAAGCGAAGGTGCCACAAATGAAGGAGCTGATGCCAGTCAGGTTGCCGCTGATGTTTCCGGAACATCACAATTAGCTGCAGACATTGCTAAGAATCAATCAGTGAATACTGCATCAACCCCCGTTGATACATCGAAGCCCGTTGCTGTTGAGGAAGAACGTTGGTATTCTCCTGTTGTGATTCAGTTGGCGCGGGAGGCTAAGATTCCGAAAGAAGAGTTGGATGCTATACAAGGTACGGGTTATGAAGGGCGGTTGAGTAAGAAAGATATAAAAGACTATATTGAAAAGAAGAAAAGAGGCGATATGGCTGAACCGAAACCGGCCTCTGCTGTTGCTGCTCCGGCTGCAAGCAAACCATCGGTGGCTGTTGCTCCCGAACCGATAACTCCGAAAACGTCTCCGGTTGCATCTGCCCCTGCTGCACAGTCGGCTGCTACTTCATCCAAATCGTCTGCTCCTGTTGCCATGCCTGGAGTTGAAGTGAAAGAGATGGATCGTGTCCGCCGAATTATTGCCGACCACATGGTTATGTCTAAGAAAGTATCTCCTCATGTAACTAATGTGGTAGAAGTAGACGTCACCAAGCTGGTGCGTTGGCGTGAAAAGAACAAAGATGCTTTCTTCCGTCGCGAAGGAGTGAAGTTGACTTATATGCCTGTGATAACCGAGGCCGTAGCGAAAGCATTGGCAGCCTATCCTCAAGTGAATGTGTCAGTAGACGGATATAATATCCTCTTTAAGAAACATATCAATGTAGGTATTGCTGTCTCTCTGAATGATGGAAATCTGATTGTTCCTGTGGTGCATGACGCCGATCGTTTGAATCTGAATGGCCTGGCAGTTGCCATTGACTCTTTAGCCCTGAAAGCAAGGGATAATAAATTAATGCCGGAAGATATTGATGGCGGTACATTTACCATTACCAATTTCGGAACGTTCAAGAGCCTGTTCGGTACACCGATAATTAATCAGCCGCAGGTTGCTATTTTGGGAGTAGGATGTATTGAAAAGAAACCTGCTGTGATAGAAACACCGGAAGGCGATACGATTGCCATCCGCCATAAAATGTATCTGTCTTTGTCTTACGACCATCGGGTAGTAGACGGAATGTTGGGAGGTAACTTCCTCCACTTTATAGCCGACTACCTCGAAAACTGGCAAGGCTGATAACTGATTGTTTCACTCATTAAGAACTTCATTCACTATGAAAAAGAAATATGATATAAAAACGACAGATGTAGAAACCCTGAAAAAGTGGTATCATCTGATGACATTGGGGCGTGCTTTGGATGAAAAAGCACCGTCATACCTGCTACAATCTTTGGGTTGGTCTTATCATGCTCCTTACGCGGGGCATGATGGTATTCAGCTTGCCATCGGTCAGGTATTCACTTTGGGCGAAGACTTCCTGTTTCCTTACTACCGCGATATGCTGACTGTACTTTCTGCCGGAATGACTCCGGAAGAAATCATCCTGAATGGTATCTCGAAAGCGACAGACCCGGGCAGCGGCGGACGTCACATGTCGAACCATTTCGCCAAACCGGAATGGCACATCGAAAATATCTCTTCCGCTACGGGAACGCATGACCTTCATGCGGCCGGTGTAGCCAGAGCGATGGTATATTATGGACACAAAGGAGTCGCCATCACTTCTCACGGAGAATCTGCTACTTCCGAAGGATTTGTATATGAGGCTATCAATGGCGCCAGCCTTGAACGTCTTCCTGTCATTTTTGTGATACAGGACAACGGATATGGAATCTCTGTCCCTAAATCGGAACAGACAGCCAACCGCAAAGTAGCCGAGAACTTCTCCGGTTTCAAGAACCTGAAAATCATCTATTGCAATGGAAAAGATGTGTTCGACTCGATGAATGCCATGACCGAAGCTCACGAATATGCAAGGGAAACCCGTAACCCGGTGATTGTGCAGGCAAACTGTGTTCGTATCGGTTCCCATTCCAACTCGGATAAACATACCCTGTACCGGGATGAGAACGAACTGGAATACGTAAAAGATGCCGATCCGCTGATGAAATTCCGCCGGATGTTGTTGCGTTACAAACGCCTGACGGAGGAAGAATTGCAGCAGATCGAAGCTGACGCAAAGAAAGAACTGTCGGCTGCCAACCGAAAAGCGTTGGCTGCTCCCGATCCTGATCCTAAGAGTATCTACGATTTTGTGATGCCCGAACCTTATCAACCCCAGAAGTACAAAGAAGGTACTCATGAAGCAGAGGGCGAAAAGACCTTCCTGGTAAATGCCATTAACGAGACATTGAAAGCCGAATTCCGCTATAATCCCGATACGTTTATCTGGGGACAGGACGTAGCAAACAGAGAGAAAGGCGGTGTGTTTAATGTCACCAAAGGGATGCAGCAGGAATTCGGCGAAGCCCGTGTGTTCAGTGCGCCGATTGCCGAAGATTATATTGTAGGCACCGCCAACGGAATGAGCCGCTTTGATCCTAAAATCCATGTCGTGATAGAGGGAGCGGAGTTTGCTGATTACTTCTGGCCTGCCGTAGAACAATATGTAGAATGTACGCATGAGTATTGGCGCAGCAATGGTAAGTTTGCCCCGAATATAACGCTGCGGTTGGCTTCCGGAGGTTATATTGGTGGAGGGTTGTATCACTCTCAAAATATAGAAGGAGCTTTGACTACATTGCCGGGAGCACGAATTGTCTGCCCTTCTTTTGCAGATGATGCAGCCGGATTGTTACGTACTAGTATGCGCTCTAAGGGATTTACTTTGTTTCTTGAACCGAAAGCATTGTATAATTCGGTAGAAGCTGCTACTGTGGTGCCGGAAGACTTTGAAGTACCTTTCGGAAAAGCACGTATTCGCCGTGAGGGTACGGACTTGAGTATTATCACATACGGAAATACGACCCATTTCTGTCTGCATGCCGCCGAACGATTGAAGAAAGAGGGTGGTTGGAAAGTAGAAGTGATCGATATTCGTTCTCTGATTCCGTTGGATAAAGAGGCAATCTTTGAATCGGTCAAGAAGACCAGCAAAGCATTGGTTGTACATGAAGATAAAGTATTCTCCGGTTTCGGTGCGGAGCTTGCAGCAATGATTGGTGAGGAAATGTTCCGTTATCTCGACGGACCGGTGCAGCGTGTCGGTTCTACGTTTACTCCCGTCGGTTTCAATCCGATACTGGAAAAAGAAATTTTGCCGGACGAAGCTAAGATATACGAAGCTGCACGGAAATTATTGGAATATTAAAAGAGAAGAATTATGAAAAAGATAGGTTTGTTTTATGCTACCAAAGCCGAAAGAACGAGTTGGGTGGCAGAGAAAATACAGAAAGAGTTTGGTGAAGACAAGATAGAAGTAGTGCCTATCGAGCAGGCCTGGCAGAATGATTTTGCAGCTTATGACTGCTTCATTGTGGGTGCTTCCACTTGGTTTGACGGGGAACTTCCTACTTATTGGGACGAACTGTTGCCGGAACTCCGGACAATGAAATTGAAAGGTAAGAAGGTTGCTATCTTCGGTTTGGGAGATCAGATACGTTATCCGGAAAATTTTGCAGATGGAATTGGTCTGCTGGCAGAAGTCTTTGAAGGGGATGAGGCTACCTTGGTCGGTTTTACTTCTTCCGAAGGTTACACTTTCGAACGTTCTAAGGCTTTACGTGGCGAGCAGTGGTGCGGGTTGGTTGTCGATTTGGATAATCAGTCCGAACAGGCGGAAAAGAAAATCAAAGCATGGTGCCAACAGGTCAAAAAAGAGTTCGCGTAACGACTTTATTTCTCTTTATAAGATAGTGACGCTATCCGATGCAAATAGTGACGGTATATGCTATGGATAGCGTCACTATCCCACGCGTATACCGTCACTATTTTTTTTCTGCATTAATCTGGAGTCTTACGCTTGTTTATAGCGTATATCGACTGCGATTTTTGCTTGCTTTCTTATATCTTTTAATGATAAGGGAGCTTTCTCTTTTAAAGATATTTGTTGGCTCTTATCCTTTATAAATAAATTTCACTTCTGCCCAACGGTTCTTCTCTTTATAATGAACGAAAGTCAGTCCGTTCTTCTCCGCTTCTTCGCGGATAGCGGCAATGTCGTCTATATAAAATCCACTCATATAGAGTTCAGAATTCGTATGCATACAGGCAACATATTGCTTCATGTCATTCAGTAATATATTCCGGTTGATGTTGGCGATGATAACGTCGAAAGGTCCTTTTCCTGCAAGCGACGAGGCATCTCCTTGTGATACGGCAATATCGTCTACGTGGTTCAATTCGATGTTTTCGATGGAGTTTCGTACGCACCATTCATCAATGTCGATGGCTGTACAGGGGCGTGCGCCCCGCATACGTGCGAGGATGGCAAGAATCGAAGTTCCGCAGCCCATATCGAGCAGGGATTTATCTTTCAGTTCGCTGTCCAATAATTCTTCAATGATGAGGCTGGTAGTTTCGTGGTGTCCTGTTCCGAAGGCCATTTGAGGATTGATGACGATGTCATATTCCGCTTTGGGGACATCTTGGTGGAAAGTGCTGTGGATCACACATCGGTTTCCGATAATGATGGGTTGGAAGAAATTCTTTTCCCATTCCTCGTTCCAGTCCTTGTCTTCCGCTTCGGTATATGTATAAGTAATATCCGTATCGGGTAGGGGGAACTCGTTGATGGCAATCTTGATGGCGTTTTCATCACACAATGTCTGTTGGATATATGCGGTCAGTCCGCCTTCACACTCAACAAAACTTTCAAATCCGACTTCACCCAGTATGGCAGCTAGTACGTCATTGACGGTTTCGGTACAAGGCTGGGTGCGGAATGTGAACTCAAAATACTTCATAGTTGTTTTTAATGCTGGTGAATAATGTGCAAAGATACAGCAATCCGGGTATAGAAAGTCAAGTTTGCCTGAACTTTATGCCGGTGAGCGTTGTATCTTCTACAAAGATAGTTAGAAATAGGGATTTCCCTATTATCCTTTGGGGAAAATCTCCCCCGGACGAAAAATCTCTTCCTTATCTTTGTAACGTGAATAAGTTTAAGTAATTACATAAACCGAGATGATATGAAAAAGATTGTTTATTTCTTGCTATTTGCCTTGTGCCTTCCGATAGGTATCTTTGCACAAAGCGTTGATGACGACCTTTACTTCGTACCTTCCAAAGACAAACAGGAGAAGAAAGAAACTCCGGTTAAGAAGGAACCGAAGAAACAGGTGACGACTAACATCTATACTTCACCGGGTACTACAGTGGTTGTTCAGGACCGTAAGGGAAGAACACGGGATGTGGATGAATATAACCGCCGTTACGATGCACGTGAAAATGAATTCGTAATGGATAATGATACCTTATATATAAAAGAAAAATCTAATCCGGATTTGGACGGAGAATGGGTGACGGGCGAATTCAATGGTACGGAAGACGACTATGAATACGCTGAACGTATCATCCGTTTCCGCAATCCGCGTTTCGCTATCAGTATCAGCAGTCCGTTGTATTGGGATGTAGTTTACGGTCCGAACTCATGGGATTGGAACGTATATACCGATGGTATGTATGCTTATGCATTCCCGACGTTCAGTAACCCGCTTTGGTGGGATTGGCGTTATGGCTCTTACGGCTGGGGATGGAACTATGGCTGGGGATGGAATCGTCCTTATTACTCTTGGGGATATTACCCCGGTTATTGGGGCGGCGGCTACTGGGGTGGCTGGTATGGCGGCGGATATTGGGGACATCATCACCACTGGCATGGTGGTCCTAGCTGGGGCTGGGGCGGAGGTGGAAGCGGTCGTTGGACAGGTCCTACCTATACAAACCGTCGTTCTTCCGGACAAAGCAGTTACAGGAATCCTTCTACTATTCGTCGTTATGGTTCGAGTGCCGTTCGTTCCAGTGGTTCTTCTGTTCGGGGAGGCTCTGCAGTTCGTTCAGAAGGTAGCTCTGTTCGTTCTTCTGGTTCTACTTATAGTAGGGGAACTACTTCCAGACGTGTAGTGGGTACACGGACTTCAGGTGAACGCAGTGGCTCAAGTAGTCGTAGCAGTGCTACTTATTCTCGTCCAAGTAGTACTAGAAGTAGCGGAAGTTCTTCATCTTCCCGTTCGACTGGTTCTTCTGGTTATTCGCGTTCGTCTGGAACCACTACTAGAAGCAGTAGTGCAAGATCAACTTATAGTCGTGGAAGTTCAGAAGCACCGCGTAGTTATTCTCCAGCAAGTAATAGTAATACCCGTTCTTCTTCCTATGGCACTTCTCGTTCTTCTTCACGCAGTTATTCTCCAGCTTCGTCAGGTGGCAGTAGCTCTCGGGGTAGTTATTCGAGCGGTGGTTCTTCTTCTAGATCATCATCAGGTGGAGGTTCCTCTCGTAGTAGCAGTGCCAGAAGATAAGTATTAATTAAATGGTTTTGACAGGAATGAAAAAGATAAGTGTTTTAATTGCTCTGGGGATGCTAATGATAGCACCTTGGGGAATGGCACAAACGATATATGACGGTGCCAAACTAACAGGAAAAGATTTGAATGGCACTGCTCGATTTGTGGGTATGGGTGGAGCTATGGGAGCTCTTGGAGGAGACATATCTACGATGGGGACTAATCCGGCAGGTATTGGCCTTTATCGCAGTAATGATGTAATGACTTCATTTGGGCTTTCTCTTTATGGGAATGAAAGCCAGTATTTGGGGAAAAAGTTTAATTCCGATTTAACTAAAGGAGATTTTAATAACATCGGGTTTGTATTTTCTTCGAAGATTGGTAATGAAACTCCGCTGCGTTTTGTGAATTTCGGTTTTAACTATCATAAAGCGAAATCATTTAATAATAACATGCGTATGGAAGGTAATTTGGGGCTTTACTCCCAAACCTATCTAATGGCATCTCAAGCTGCTGGCATTGAAAAATGGGGAGATTCGCCTTATACGGATAATGGTATTGGGTGGCTTTCTATTCTTGGAGCTGATGCTGGGCTGATTAGAGATATTACAATACATGACAAAACAGGAGGGGTAAACAATATTCCTTATACCTATAAGGATGAACAAGGGAAGGAGGTACAGTATAAGGATATAAATGGTAATCCTCTTTATATCTCTCCTGGACATTTTGAAGGAATGTTAGATAATGGATATGCAAATTTTCGTTCGGAAGAACGTGGGGGAATTGATCAATATGATTTTAATGTATCGTTTAATTTTAATGATCGGGTATATTTGGGGGTGACGCTGGGTGCTTATTCTGTAGATTATAATAAGTATACTTTTTATGATGAGGATTATGGAAACGATGAAGGATATAATTTGCAGAGTTGGAACAGAATAAAGGGGTCTGGCTTTGACGTGAAGTTGGGGGCTATTATTCGTCCTTTTGAATATTCGCCTTTTCGAGTTGGATTAGCTATACATACGCCAATATTCTATAGTTTGGATTATAAAACGAGTGCACAAGTTATATCGGATGTGATGGATGTTGTAACTGGAGAAATAAAGGGATATGACGTGAGATCATGGGATAATCTTCCGGGAAAAGGGGATATGATCCTTCCTTTCGATTTTCAGACTCCTTGGACTTATAATGTAAGTTTGGGATATACGGTAGGCAAGAGCTTGGCTTTAGGAGCAGAATATGAGTATCAAGATTATTCTTCCATGAAGTTTAAAGATACTGAAGGTAATTCTTCTGCTTATGAATTTGAGAATAGTACGACGTCTATGTTGAAAGGGGTTAGTACAGTCCGTCTTGGCCTAGAGTATAAGGTGATTCCACAGTTTGCTTTTAGGGCAGGATATAATTATAGTACTGCGGCTTTCCATCAAGATGCTTTCAAAGATTTGGCTATTAACTCTATTCAGACAGATACAGACTTTGCCAATTCTAAATCAATGAGTAATTATACATTGGGTATTGGTTATCGCGGATCAATGTTTTATGCTGATTTAGCTTATAAATACTCTACATATAAAGAAAACTTCTATCCGTTTGTGAATGGATTTACAGATGAAGATGGTAGTACAGTCATTGGTTCACCGGAAGCAACGAAAGTTACGAATACACGCAGTCAAGTGTTGTTTACCGTAGGTATGCGTTTCTAACCTAAAAAAGACAGTTTTCAATTTCAATAATAACTTTTGTGTGTAAAAAATCCCTGGAATGCTGAGTGTCTACAGCGGTTCCGGGGATTTTTATTAGTATCACTTTTTATTCTTCAGTCTTATCTGAATAGTGGAGTTCGTTCGTCAATGATTCCGCGTCTTGCGTACATTTTTACCGCTACAGGAGTTCCGGCTTCTATGGTAATGTCCTCCTCTGCGATGATAGGTTCTTCTTTACCGTCCTCCAGAATAACCGTTCCTATTTTCTCGCCGGCTTTGATGATCTGTGGAATCAAGTTAGTCAAGATACCTTCAGATACTTTCCGGATATCAATGTATTCCGGTTTTGCATTGGGGTCAGCTTCGATTTTACCGCTGAACAGGTCCTGTACACCTTTGTTCTTCAAGAACAGTTTAACGATTGCTCTACCTTCGTAAGGCTGGTTGTTCTCGTCGAGCAGAACGACGGGTGTTGTCATTCTCTTGAATGTAAGAGCAACATTCTTAGAACCTTTGTTGGCTTGGGCTGTACCGAACAAATATTCTAAGCCACCCTTGATTTCACGATAGCGGCTGCTCAATGATCTGGTAGTAGCAGCTTCGTTGGTCAATTCTGGGTAATGAGCATAGAAAGTAACCGTTTCCGAATCGGTGCCTGCTTCGTTCCAGGTTTGGCTATCCATGCCTATGGCAAACGGATGATAATCCTGCTCGGCAATGGACATGGAGATGACATCTCCGGCGGCGAAATTGCTTTTTAACGGAAGTGTCAGACTACTGCTGTTACGGGTAAGAGCATTGTTGATACTTTGGTCAATAGAAGTAGAAAAGTCGATCACTCCTTTACTGGGATCTTGCAGTTCTTCTTGCTGTTGACAACTGAACAGGCATACTGATGCCATAACAAATAAAAGGCTTTTTCTTTTCATTTGAGGGTAATTAATAGGTTAATAATAGTGAGAGGTTTTCTAATATTCTACTCTGTCTTCTTTGGCCACCCAGGCTTTGAAGGCAGTAAGGGCTTCATTATGTAGTAGGATTTCGGAAGGCAGCTTTCTGTCTTCAGGTTTCAGTTGCAGTTCGTCATAGATAAAAGAGTCGTCGAAGCCGATGTTTTTGGCATCGGTCTTGTTGTTTCCATAGTACATCTTGTCCAGGCGTGCCCAATAAATAGCACCCAGGCACATGGGGCAAGGTTCGCAGGAAGTATAGATTTCGTATCCGCTAAGATCAAATGTTCCGAGTTTGGCAGCTGCGGCACGTATGGCGCTTACCTCGGCGTGAGCCGTAGGATCACAAGATGCAGTGACACGATTAACTCCTGTTGCAACAATTTCTCCGTCTTTCGTGGCAATCACAGCACCGAAAGGACCTCCACCATTTACAACATTTTCTTTTGAAAGCTCGATCGCTTTTCTCATTAAAGCTTCTTTAGTCATGGCACAAAAAATATATTGTTAGTTTCATTTTTTCTTTGCTTCTTTCTACAAAGATAGAAAAAACTAACAATATACAATGGAATGTCCCTATTAATTTTTTAACAATACCGGCAGAATCCGGAAAAAGAAGGAACTTTTTTTTGCTTTTTTTAGGGTTATAGCTTACCTAAGATCTTGTCCATTACCCAGTTAGTCAACGTTGCGCTTTCGCCGTCACAAGAGCAAACCGACTTACCCAATAAGTGGTCTACTACTGCTTGGATAAGAGGCTGTTGCACGTGTTCCGGGTTGCCGATACAGATTTCTTCCCGTCCTTTCTCGGTATGTAGTCCGATAGGTTCGTAAGTAAAGACAGAGAAGCAAATCATTCCTTTGTCACCGATAATCTCTATGCGGTCTTCGCGGGCAGAATCATGGGCTACGAAGCACCAGGAACCACTACCCACCAGTCCGTTGTCAAATTGGAAACAGGCGCTTAATGTATCTTCGGCAGGATAAAGTCCGCCGCGATTACTCTTGTAACCGCTTGCTTCGAGGATGCAGCCGAACATATCCTGCAACAAATCAATCTGATGCGGAGCAAGGTCGTAGAAGTAGCCGCCTCCGG
Organism: Bacteroides sp. D22; assembly: GCF_000163675.1. Classification (NCBI taxonomy): domain Bacteria; kingdom Pseudomonadati; phylum Bacteroidota; class Bacteroidia; order Bacteroidales; family Bacteroidaceae; genus Bacteroides; species Bacteroides sp. D22. The sequence goes on from NZ_GG774819.1 coordinate 29,470, forward strand.
CAATATCAGCCTGCACACGCCAGGGAAGATTATCACGATTGTAATCCAGATCGCGTGGCGGCTGGGCAAAACGAATCTGTACATTGATAACGTTGCCGATCGTTCCGTTCTCTACTAATTCCTTTACTTTCTGGAAATAGGGAAGATAACGTCGGTAGTATGCTACGAAACAGGGAACCCCCGTTTCATTGGATATGCGGTTGATTCGGGTACATTCTTCATACGTCACCGCCATTGGCTTCTCAATATAGGCCGGTTTACCCGCTTTCATGGACATAATGGCATACGTAGCGTGTGAAGAAGGAGGAGTGGCGATATAGACAGCGTTTACTTCCGGATCATCTATCAGCTCCTGTGCATCGTCATACCATTTCTTGATTCCTCTCTCTTTGGCATACGCTTTCGCTTTCGCGCCGTCACGACTCATCACGGCTACGACTTCCGAATGTTCTACTTTCTGGAAAGCGGGACCGCTTTTCGTCTTGGTTACTTCTCCGCAACCAATGAAGCCCCATTTGATCATCTTTTCACTCATAATATAATATACCTATTGTGTCTGTTCTAACAAACCCCAAAGATAAAGCTATTTTTTGTCAAGAGCAACTTTATTGATTATTAACTTAGCAGGGACAGTTGGAAAACAGACATTGCGTTTTGTTTCAACAGAAGCTCTGTTTTATCGGAACAGAGGCTCTGTTTCAGGCAAACAGAACGTCTGTTTGAGGCGGATATATACTTCATTTCGGTAAGAAGCAAGGTGAACATTGCTGATCCTCCGGCTGAAGAACCATAACCACCGGGCAAAGCGAAAGGAAAAGCCGGGGCGGGGAGAGGTTTTTCCCGGCTGGATAAAAAGAAAGGAGAGAATCGCGATTCCCTCCTTTGCATGTAGTTTAATTGAAACTACTTTATCATTAACTCTGTAAAGATACGACATTCGAAAGCGAAAGTCAAGTCTTTGGGAGTTTATTTCTGGAAATAGACATGAATATATCTATCTTACATTCTGTTTTTGATTGTTTTCTTCTGATCTGTAAAATGATAAGGTTATTCTTTATCATAGTACTTTTTATAAATCTTCTGGTATTCTTTCTCCTTTTGGAATTTATCCAGCCATACATTCAAACTATCGAGTAAAGCGGGTGATTGTTTGCTGACTGCCCATGAGTAGAATTGTGTAAAGCTGATGGCTGTATTTATATCTATCTGCGGGATGGAATCGGCGGCCGCGCGTGCGATGCTTTCGTCACAAACGGCATAGTCGATATCCCCATGAGCTACCATTGAGATTAATTGTTCGGAACCGTATTTCTCTATTTCTTTGATATAAATGGTATCGCCGATTTCATTACCTAGATTCTGAATACGCAGAATGGAAGGAGACCCTTTTACTACGTGAAGTGTCCGCCCGGCCAAGTCCAGTTGGCTACGGATATAGAGTGAGTCGTTTTCTCCGTTTTCTTTCCGTTGCACGAGCACTTGCTTGTTGAGCGTGATGGGAGAGGTGAGGAGCAGAGAGTCTTTCAGTTCGCTGGTGGCTAATATACCGCAGGCAATTACGTCGTAACGTCCCTCGCTTAATCCTTCCAGCCGTTCTTCGAAACTCATCAGGGGTGTTATTTCGGTCTTTAATCCCTTGTCATGGGCAAAAGCCTGTATCAGTTCGTAATGAAAACCGGAAACGGTATCGCCGTCCACGTAGAAACTGATTGAGTTATATTCAGTCGCTACACGCAATATACCTTCTTTGGCAATGGCTGCATAATCACGTGGGTGTCCTGACGGCTTTTCCTGATTACCGCATTGGCGGATAGAAAAGATGATTGCCAATACAATGATTACGGGCACTAAATATCTGGCCAGTCTCAATTTGGGGCGTGTTACCATAAGCCGTATAGATTTTGTTAATCATAGAAATTCCATGAAAGACCGAATTTCAGTACACGCGGGTTGATAGGATAGTGAGGAGCCAAGAAGTAATTCGGGCTACTCATACCTTGATTCACGTGATACATCATTACATAGAAACGTGTACGCTTTAGGTGTAAGTTTGCGTATACATTCACGATCGGATAACCTCCTATCTCTACCTGGTCATTTTCCGGTTGCAAATAGAAGTTTTGGATAGCCGGCATATAAGCGGGTGCATTGTATTTACTGAAATAACGCACGTCGGCACCCAATTGTACACTAAGCACTTTCTTTGCCAGCTTGAACTGCATATAGAAATTGTGATACAGCGAAAGATCAGGCAAAGGCAATACGGTCTGGTCGCTGGACTTTTGCCAGGTTACTTCATTGTCTAAATGGAAGATTCCCAATTTGAAGTCCTGATTAAGACTTGCTGACAACACCTGTATACTTCCGCTTTTCTGTTCCGGCATTGCTTGTTGGTTGAAATAAGTGTAGTTCTTTATGTTTTCAACTCCTGCTTTCAAGCGTGTTCTCCAACGTGCAATGCTTAATTCTCCTTCAATACGGGTACGAAATTCTTTGTCCATATCATTGTCCCACATGAAGTGTTTGGAATGATAATGACGCATATAGAAAGGCGCAAGCTTATTGCTGACTTCACCACGGGCTATAAGGCTCACTGTGTCTTTCCATAACGGAAAGTTAAGGTCGATATCTCCTTTCACATTGAATTGTCCGATTGCTTTTCCAGCAAGTCCCACTTCACCAATGGCATGGTAATGAAGTACATTTCCTTTACGTTTGGATAATTCGCCTCCAACAAATATTTCATTTTCATTGTATTTGTCGGGCAACGGATTCCCCTCCATATTCATAAGAGTATACTTGCTGATTTTATAGGAAGCAAATGCCGTGAGTCCGGCTTTGGCATATTTATTGAATCCTTCGAGTAGAGCTATACCTATGGTATTCTTGATACCCATATAGGTCGTACTGTCTCTGGCAATCGGATTATCCGGTTCCAAATAGGTGTTTTGATAATAGTTTTTTTCACGCATGTCATCATCAGAGTTGAAACTATGACGTGCACGCTCTACCTGAATGGTATGTATAAAACTAGTGACCGGCACAAATTCTTGTTTGGCTGGAGTCGTATCATTTTCGGCCTGCGGTATGTCGCGGCTGAATCCCAGATTGTAACGTTGGGTCAGGAATACATAAAAGTCATGATTACGGTTGGTCGTTGCACTTAATACAGTGGGAATATTGGTTGATTCATATTCCCTTTGCCCTTGTGCCATCTCTTCAGGCGCAGTGATGTATCGGTCGTCCTCAATACCTCCGTTTTCATTTGTTTTGAGATAATTGTTGCTGTAGATAGCTTGCATCTGATAGCGGTCGCCGATATAACTACCGAAAATTGCCGCATTGAAATAAGCCGTATTTTGGTTATTATAATATCCTCGTCCGTACAAGTAATCTATGTTAAAACCGAAAGCCAGCTTCTTGTTTACATTGACAGAGAAATAAGACTTAAAACGTTCTTCTCCGTTTATTTTATTACCGGCTTTATGATACGTCAGATTGGTATAAGGTACGTTACTATTGGTGAAATTGAACTCCGTAGGACGAATAAAGAAACTGGAGAAAGGCTCCATAAAGATAGTCGGTTCCGGATCACGACGTTCAAAGAAGATGCGTGACATACGGGGAGAACCCATATTGGCCAGATAATTATAATGTCCGGTAAGTCCTTCGGTAAGATTTGAATTCTGGAAGTGGTGATAAACAGTATCCGCCGGGATGATAGTCCGGTCGCCCAACTGATTATTAATACGCCACATATATAATTTCGGAGGTAACCCCTGTACTTCTACATTTGCACTATCCAGTCTGTCCGGAATCATGGCAGGGTCCACCTGGTTACCGTATTGGTCGTATCCGTTTTCGTCCACTCTCTGGCGACCATTATCGAACTGTGCATGGACAGTTGTCAAACCTATAACGGAAAAGATTATATATAATAGTAAGATTCGTCTCATAATTGGAGGCAAAGATACTTACTTTAATTGATTTAATGATAATGGATAATTGAAAATTATGTTGCATACGTACTATACGTAGCTAATAATTATCAATTATCCATTGTACATTATCTGTTAATTAAACCTCACGGATTAACTCCATACCTTTCTTGATAGCTTCCTCGTTCATAGGAATCAAGTGATGGTGGCGTTCCGGCAGGGTTTTCTTAAGTCCTTTGATAACATTCTCCAGCGTTACGATGGGGCGAAGCTTCAATAATCCGCCAAGTACGATCATGTTGAATGCTTTGGCATTGTTCATCTCGTTGGCTGCATCCATTGCGTCGATACGATATACCTTAATATCCTTACGGGTAGGAGGGTTGATAATTCCGTAACCGTCATAAATCAGGATACCGCCGGGTTTCACTTTGCTTTCAAACTTTTCGAGTGAAGGCTGATTCAGAATGATGGCAGCGTCGTATTTACTAAGAATCGGTGAGGATATTTTGTCATCGCTTACAATAACTGTAACGTTGGCTGTTCCACCTCGTTGTTCGGGACCATAAGCGGGCATCCAGGTCACTTCTTTGCCTTCCATCAAACCGGAATATGCCAGAATCTTACCCATAGACAATACGCCTTGTCCACCGAATCCTGCTATAATTATTTCTTCTTTCATTGTTCTGTTGACTTTTAGCGTTATTCTTTATCTTTTAAATCACCCAGCGGATAGAATGGGAACATGTGTTCTTCCATCCATTTGTTCGCCTTCTCCGGAGTCATCTTCCAGCCTGAACTACAAGTGGAAACGATTTCTACCAGGTTGGAACCTTTACCGTTCATGGAGTTCTCAAAAGCCTTGCGGATTGCCTTCTTAGCCTTACGGATAGCCGGTACGGATTGTACGGACTGACGGGTTACGTAAGCAGTTCCTTCCAGTTGGGCTGCGATTTCAGTAATCTTCAATGGATAGCCGTGAAGTTCAACGTCACGTCCGTAAGGACAAGTCGAGCTCTTCATACCTACCAGTGTAGTCGGAGCCATCTGGCCGCCTGTCATACCGTAGATCGCATTATTGATAAAGATAATCGTGATATTTTCACCACGGTTCAAAGCGTGGATTGTTTCGGCTGTACCGATACAAGCCAAGTCACCGTCGCCCTGATAAGTGAAAACAAGGCGGTCCGGCCACAGGCGTTTCACAGCAGTCGCCACAGCAGGAGCACGTCCGTGTGCTGCTTCTTGCCAGTCAATATCGAGATAGTTGTAGGCAAACACTGCACATCCCACCGGAGAGATTCCCACAGTTTTATCTTCCATACCCATTTCCTCAATGACTTCGGCAATGAGTTTGTGTACCACACCGTGACTGCAACCCGGGCAGTAGTGCATGGCGTTATCGTTCATCAGAGTCGGTTTTTTGTAAACCAGATTCTCGGGTTTGATTATTTCTTCTTTAGTCATAACTTCATCTCCTTATCTGTTGGTGAACCGTATAAAAAACTCCATCAGCTTGACAAAGATTGCCGCGCCGCATACGTAGATAAACATTTTAAAATCATCTTTTGCTACAAAGTAGGTGATAATGGCTGCAACAGCCAATATCATAAATAGGATGTTCAGTACGTTTCTTATTTTATCGGGATTCATTGTTTCGTTATTTGATTATTTTTTCTTTCAAGGCAGTTACAATTTCATCCGGATCGGGAACGATGCCACCTAGACGTCCGAAATGTTCTACCTTTACTTTACCGTTAACAGCGAGACGGACATCTTCAATCATCTGTCCGGCATTTAGTTCCGTAACGAGCATACCTTTTACTTTATCAGCGTATGCAGCAATCGCTTTGGTTGGGAACGGCCACAGTGTAATTGGGCGAAGGATACCTACTTTAATTCCTTTTTCACGGGCTAGTTCCATTGCTTTCTGGCCAATACGTGCCATTGAACCGAAAGCGATAATCAAATACTCTGCATCTTCGCAGTTGATCTCTTCGAAACGTACTTCATTTTCTTCAATTTCACGATATTTAGCTTGAAAACGGAGGTTGTTGATTTCCATTGCTTCCGGTTTCAATTCGAGGGAAGTGATAATATTAGGTTTGCGGTCTTTTGCTTTTCCGGTAGCAGCCCATGGACATTGTTCAATTACTTCTGCTTCTGTGCGGCGTGGCTTTTGTACAGGAAGAACAACCTTTTCCATCATCTGACCGATCACACCGTCGGCAAGGATAATAGCCGGATTACGGTATTTGAAGGCCAGTTCGAATCCTAATGCTACGAAATCCGCCATTTCCTGTACGGATGCCGGAGCGAGGGCAATCAGTTTGTAGTCGCCATGGCCACCACCTTTTACTGTCTGGAAGTAGTCAGCCTGGCTAGGTTGGATAGTTCCCAGTCCGGGACCGCCACGCATTACATTCACAATCAGACAAGGAAGTTCGGCACCGGCCAAATAAGAGATTCCCTCTTGTTTCAAGCTCACACCCGGACTTGAAGAGGAGGTCATTACCTTTTTTCCGCTACCTGCACCTCCATATACCATATTGATAGCTGCCACTTCACTTTCCGCCTGGAGTACTACCATGCCGGTTGTTTCCCACGGTTTCAGTTCGGCAAGCGTTTCCAACACTTCCGATTGGGGAGTAATAGGATAACCGAAGTAACCGTCGGCACCGCAACGGATAGCTGCGTGGGCGATGGCTTCGTTTCCTTTCATTAATACAACTTCTTCTGCCATATTCTTTTCTTTTATTCTACTTTTACTTTATACACTGAAATACATCCGTCCGGACAAACCGTTGCACACGAGCTGCATCCGTTACAGGTATCTTCCTTCACTTGCCAGGCATAGTTATAGCCTTTCATATTTACCTCTTTATTGAGGGCGATTACATCGAGCGGACACGCCACTACACACAGGTTGCATCCTTTGCAACGCTCCGTGTCGACTACGATTGCTCCTTTGATTTTTGCCATAATCTTTATTTTATTACGTTATCTTTGAGTACGGTTATTGATTATACATCTCTTTTATTGATTGAACATATCCTTGTGGTAGAAGTTGAGGATATCTATTACCATCTTCCTGGCCTGAACGGCAGGACTGTCCGGATTGAGCTCGATGGCATACTGGTAGTTGTCCAGTGCCCGCTTCCAATCTCCTTTCTTTCGGTAGGCATTTCCCCGTAAATAGTAAAGAGTATCTTTCTCTTTTTCGACAGAACTGTCCTGGAGAAGCTGGTCCAATTGCTTAATCGCTGTGTCCACATCCCCCTGATTGATAAGCTCTTTTAGGTTGTCTATTTGCTCCATTTCTTTTCGTCTTTCGGGATTCTGAAACGCAAAGATAGTTTTTATTTATGTAAACAGGGCAAATGAGGACGGAAATTTGCAACGTTTTGAGTTTATTGCATATTCTATGAATATATAGTCAGGGGAAAGAGAACTCATTTGAATTTTGCGTTTTTTGTCACATTATGTACACTGATGCTTGGTTATCCTATGCTTTTATTTATAGCTTTCCCTGATTGTTACTTAAGGAATATTTTTCAGCGAAAACTCCTGTACATCCCACAAAAGATTCAATTCGGTTAGATAGTTCAAATACCCTCACACAAATAAAAGGATAATGAGCCGTTAAGAAACAGAATTCTTTTGTTACATTTGCGATTGGAAATTAAAAAAACACTCAATGTTATGACTAAGGGCGATGCGGAACAAGTAGAACCAATGAAGCTTATATTCAATTATAACAATGTATTTTACAGCTTCTATTATGATGACCTTGGCGGTTGTATACACCGTTCTCGTGAATATGCTATCAACTATGTGTATTCAGGTGAGATGATTCTCGATAATGGAAAAGAACAAATTCATGTCAGAAAAGGCGAATGTGTCTTTATCCCCCGCGATCATCATATAACAATGTATAAGAGAACGTACAACGGTGAGCGGTATTGTGGTATTTTCCTGATGTTTACACGTCGTTTTTTACGTGAGATGTATAGCAAATTGGGACAGCGGAGAGTACCCGTCAATACTCCAAAACTTGATTCGGGTGTGATAAAACTGCCCCAAACGGTGGAACTCGCAAGCCTTTTCGCTTCAATGACACCTTATTTCAATCCTGAAGTAAAACCGAAAGATGATTTTATGAATCTGAAGATACAGGAAGGTCTGCTCGCTTTGTTGGATATAGATGAACGGTTTGCCCCGACGCTTTTCGATTTCAACGAGCCGTGGAAAATAGATATTCTGGAATTTATGAGCGAGAACTACATGTATGAGTTCACAATGGAGGAAATGGCTCATTATACCGGGCGCAGCCTTGCCACGTTCAAGCGGGACTTCAAGAAGATAAGTGACCTGACACCTGAAAAGTGGCTTATCCGCAAGCGTCTTGAGGTGGCTTACAACAAGATGAAGGAAGGCGGTAAAAAGGTTGTGGACGTCTACGCAGAAGTAGGGTTTAAGAATCCTTCCCATTTTTCAACCGCATTCAAGAAACAATATGGTATATCACCGACCGCCATATTTGCATAGAATTCTTATTTGTGTAAATCGGGACAGTTTTATATTGAGCTTTTGAGCAATACTATCTGAGCCTCACAGCAATGCCGCTGTGGGGCTTTTGCTTTACCTTTGCGCTGTAAAATAAGAAAGAATAATTCAACAACCATTTAAGTAATAGCAGAATGAAAACAACGAATCTTACATCCGTGGCAATCGCAGCCTTGTTAGGAATCGTCATGCTTGCGGACGCAGGCTGCACAAATAGTAAAACAAATCAAGAAACAAGTGATAATATGGAAACATTGAATCTTACTCAAGAATGGGACAAGAAATTCCCGCAAAGCGACAAGGTAAACCACCGCAAGGTGACGTTTAAGAACCGTTACGGCATCACACTTGCTGCCGACCTCTACGAACCCAAGAATGTTGAAGGCAAACTCGCTGCCATAGCTGTGAGCGGTCCTTTCGGAGCTGTAAAGGAACAGGCATCCGGTCTTTATGCACAGACAATGGCGGAACGTGGGTTCCTTACTCTTGCATTTGACCCCTCATATACCGGTGAGAGTGGCGGTGAACCTCGTAATGTAGCTTCACCGGACATCAATACCGAAGATTTCAGCGCAGCAGTCGATTTTCTCACAGCATTGTCTGATGTGGATGCAGAGCGCATCGGGATTATTGGTATCTGTGGTTTCGGTGGGATGGGACTAAATGCTGCTGCTATGGATACACGTATCAAGGCTACAGTGGCTTCGACAATGTACGATATGAGCCGTGTGAATGCCAATGGTTATTTTGACGCAGAGGATAGTGCCGACGACCGCAACAAAAAAAGGGAGATGATGAATGTTATCCGTACCCGTGACGCGCAGAGTGGTACAATCACTCCCGGTGTCCCTGGGTTGCCTGACAGCATCACCGGTGAAGAGCCACAATTCGTCAAGGATTATTTCGATTATTACAAGACTAACCGTGGTTTCCACGTTCGCTCTATCAATTCCAATGGTGCATGGAGTCCTACAATGACGCTGTCTTTTATCAATATGCCGCTATTAGCTTATATTCATGAGATTTCCCGCCCCGTACTTCTTATTCATGGTGAAAATGCCCATTCGCGTTATTTCAGTGAGGATGCTTTCAAAAAGTTGACAGGTGATAATAAAGAACTGATGATTATCCCTGGAGCGAACCATACTGATCTCTACGACCGTACAATTCCTTTCGACAAATTGGAGGACTTCTTCAGAAAGAACCTGAAATAATAAATTATGAGTAAACAGTAGTAATAGCTATATACAATTAAAACAATTAAATGATGAACGATATTTTTGCAAAAGACTTGAGCGGTGAGATGGTCTCACCTGATGAACCGGGTTATGATGAACTGATTGCGGACATTTTCGCTACCATAAAGACTGCGACCGAGATGAACACGGGTTATCGTACGCCTGAAGAGGTGCATGAATATATGGAACGTATTCTTGACAAAGAACTGGATGCAACCACCACCGTCCTGCCGCCACTCTACATTGATTATGGTAAACCTGTCAAAATTGGTAAGCGATGTTTCATCCAGCAATGCTGCACGTTTTTCGGACGAGGTGGCATTACGATTGGTAATGATGTGTTTATCGGGCCGAAAGTCAACTTGATAACTATTAATCATGATCCGGATCCGGATAACCGCAGTGCCACATACGGACGTCCGATTGTGATTGAAGACAAGGTGTGGATTGGCATAAATTCGACCGTACTTCCAGGTGTAAGGATTGGCTATGGAGCGATAGTGGGAGCCGGTAGCGTGGTAACTAAAGATGTTCCGGCGATGACAATTGTAGCCGGCAATCCGGCACGAATCATCAAAAAGATAGAAACAAGCGAATAATATAATGGCTGCTTCCTGATGAAATAGGAATTATACCTGAAGAAACTGTAATTAATAAAGGTGCGTTCTAACTCTAATGAAGGTAAGGTAGTTGAAATAAATATCTTACCTTCTGCAGATTGGTTAGAACTCATATAATCAGTTACGCCTGTTTTCCTTATTGATTCGTTATAAGCCGTTTCTACATTATATTCATATTAGATAAGAGTGTTTTATTTTTCAATGGCATAGTGTTATCTTATTCTATATTAAAAAGCGGCAATAGGACGTACGTAGTAAGGCGTCGATATATAGGACTGAGTAGTGTTACCATTTGTCAAACCTACACTCCACGAATCTCCACTTCCATTTTGGACGGATTGCCAATATCTGCCCGAATTATAATTAGTGAAAACAGTTTTTTTGATTAACTCTCCTCTTGTATTTCTCAACTCCAGCATCTGTCCTCCGGCTGGGAAAAACCATCCGCTGGTTTTAGCATCTGCGGCAGGCGAGTAGCTGATACATGCATTAGCAGCCGGATAATTACCTATACCATCGGCTTTGAGTAATTGTGTTATCTTAAAGCCATTAAAATATCCGTACGGACTACTTCCGTTACGATTGGAATCCAAAGCGAACTTCTTGTTCCCCCACTTGATGGCTGCTCCATTATTTGCATCTTTCAGTGCCACTGTATATCCATTAATGTTAGTCATCGGCTCTCCGTTACCATTGACATATTCACTATCATCCACTGTAAATCGCCCCACCTTGAAGACAAGCCCGATGTAAGTTCCTTTGATAATGGATGTTTCGCCCGGAATAATCTTACCATCGCTACAAAAATAGTCGCCCACCTGCAGCGCCCGGGTTATGCTTCCGTCGGTATAGACCGCTGTTTCCACCTGCTGAGTGTAGTATTTCCCGGCAGCGAGCTTTCCGGCTGTTAGTGAGGTCCCCGTATATAGAATCGTTTTGTCACCTTTCGTTAGATAACTCCCGGCAGGCACAAAGTCGCCTGCCGGGGAAGGTACGATGGCACGAAACGTTCCGTCGTCCATACGCAGGGCTTTGATGCCGTTTATAGTAGCGTCTTTGGCAGTAACGTCCAGCCTCAGTACCCCACCGGCATACTCAAAGCTTGCTCCTGCCGGGGGAACGCAATTAACTAATCCCATCGGTTTGAGTACCAACAACGCATGCAGATGTTCAAACTTCAGCGTAAGCACCTTCTTATTCGCATTTGCCGGGTCTACCGTGGGGCTGGCAACGGCTGCCATCAGGTCGCTGCCGGTATAGGCGGCGGAGGTGGACTGGTCAGCAGCCGGTTGCAGCTTAGCGTTGTTTGCCAGGTCTTTGAGGATTTCCGCTTTATTGTCTCGTTTGATTGTAATGCCGTCCCGATAAGGATAGTATGCCACATAGGCGAGATTGTCGTCGTAGCTGTACAATGCGTGTGTATCACCGGTGGCAGGTGCCCAACTGCCCGTTCCGTCCGCTGCTTTTGTATAAACCAGTTTGAGGTTGTACACACCATCGATAGTGGCTACATTGGGCGTTTCAAAATTCCTGAGGGCGAAGATGCCGATGGCATCACTATCGGAAAATTCTGTGGTATAACCGTTCTCGATTGGCGTGCGGGTGACGGAGGTGTTTTTTTTATCAATGGCGGTGTAACTACTCACCGTTACACTGATGGTAAGAGGGATGCGGCGATCTGTATTTCCGATGTTCTCCATACCTGCCTCGTCCGTACAACCACCTCCAAGGATAAGGAAGGTATAGAGACAAATATTAGACAAGAATGTTTTGTTTTTTAACGGCATAGTGTTCTCTTATTTATTATAAAATAATTTTTATAGATGGATTAAAATGCTAAGGCGGTACGTACCATAGATCCTGAGCTTTTGTTTTTTTGACTGTATGTTCCTGAGTCCCAATTAATGTTATATGAATTTGCCGCAGTCGCTTCCGTACTGCTCCAGTAATGGTGCTGCCATCCGCGTCCCATGGCGCCGCCACACTTATCAAAACTTTTAGATATTATCTCTGCATACTTTTTCTTTATATAAATCAGTTGTCCTATCGAAGGCAAAAACCACCCACTCGTAGTTGAGGGTGAATTGGTCTGCTTTCTTACATAAGTCATCATATCATTATAACCGGCAGAGATTGCTTGTAATTTATCTGTATTGAAATAACCATTAAAGTCGGTGGTGCTTTTATAAGTGCCAAAGTCAGTACCACCGCCATTGTGCCATTGGTCTGTCCCTTCTGACCGATTAATCACATATCCGTGTACTTCCATCGGGTTTCCATTTTTATCGACATATACACCGTTATCTTCCGGATGCCGTCCTACATAAAAAACAACTCCGATAACGGGACTGCTGAAAGAGTTTGCCTCATAAGGTGAAATCTTGCCATTGCTACAGAAGAAGTCACCCTCTTGAAGCGGGCGAATAACACTTTCATCGGGAGATTCCAGCATATTCACCTGTTGGGTGTAGTATTTACCGGCAGTGAACGTAGCTGCTGCCAGTGAAGCACCTGTATAGAGAACTGTTTTATCTCCTGTAGTCTTATAATTTCCGGTAGGTACAATATCTGCCGAAGCAGTTTTCACAATGGCACGGAACGTACCGTCACCCATAGGTAATGCTTTGATGCCATTTATGACAGCGTCTTTGGCTGTAGCGTCTGCCCCCAGCATTGGATCGCTATATTCAAAGCCTGCCCCGGCAGGGGGCGTGCAATTGAACAACTTATTTGTTTTCAGCACCAGCAACGCATGCAGATGTTCGAACGCTAGCGTCAGCACCTTCTTGTTGGCATCCGTAGGGTCGGTCGCAGGCCGGGCAAAGGCTGCCATTAGGTCGCTGCCGGTATAGGCGGCGGGGGTGGACTGATCGGCGGCGGGTTGCAGCTTGGCGTTGGCTGCCAGGTCTTTGAAAATTTCCGTCTCGATGTCTTGTTTGATAGTGATTCCTTCCCGGTAAGGATAGTAGGCTACGTAAACCAGGTCGTCGTAACTGTACAGCACGTGCGTGTCGCCAGAGGCGGGCGCCCAGCTTCCCGAGCCGTCCGCGGCTTTGGTGTAGACCAGCTTGAGGTTGTACACCCCGTCAACGGGAGTTACATCGGGCGTTGCATACTCTTTAAGGGCGAAGATGCCGATGGCGTCGCCGTCGTTGAACTCCGTGGTGTAGCCGTTCTCAGTGGGTGTGCGTGTGGCGGGGGTGTCTCCCTGCACGCAGGAAACAAAGCCGCTTGCAGTGGCGCGGATGGTGAGGGGCGTGCCGTTGCCTGCATCGTCGATGCCCTGCGGCTCATCTGCTATTTCCGTGCAGCCTCCCAAAGCGCAACTGCTCGCGATGAGGAGGGCGGCGCCAAGGAAGCCACTGATGAAGGAATGTTTGTTTTTAAACGTCATAACTATCTTGTCTTTTTTATCATATTCCTAATCATGTTTATTTTTCCCGTCACACGAGGATAGCACCTATCTGGTACGACGGACCTTCAACCTGTTGGAAACGGAACGTCCCGCTCGCTTCTCACGAGGGAGAGGCGGGCGGGACGGAAATTATTCTACTACAAAGTTTATAAACTGCTACTAACTTCTTTTATCATGCGGTGCACAATGGGGGCATCATCGGAATGTCTTCTTTTAAGGTCTTGAATACAACTTCAGCATCCATTTCAAAATAATGATGAGCTATCTTATTACGCATTTTCATTACTCCACTCCAATATATCTCAGGATATCCGGGGAGCAATTCACCTCTTGTTATTTTATCCAAACCTTTCACAGCTTCGTCCAATGCGATTAGGTTTATACAAATAGCATCCAAACGCAACATACCATCCGGCGATAATAAAAAATCATCCGGGGTAGCAGCTACAGCTGCCCGTTGGGTAATCATCAACTGTTGAGCGCCAATTCTTTATCATACATAAATACTTTCTTTTAAGATTCTTTGTTTCAAGCGCGCGTTCATTCGCTCACGTATTCTTATTAAATCTACCGGGGAACCCAGTAGCTCTTCAAGCTCGCTCTGTATATGTTCCTAGGTAAGAAGTGATGGCGGCTCGCCTTCATAACAAACATCAACGTCGCTTTGCTCCGTTTGCTCTCCTCGCGCTACGGAACCGAATACACCGAGACGCTTGAAACCGTATTTACTCGCAAACTGTGTTTTATATATGCGGAGAAGTTCTAATATTTCAGCAGTTGATTTCATAACTCTATAATTTTTACTTTGCTATGCTTGCAAAGATAATCATAATTTCCGTTTCCAGCATGTCAAAGAGCGATATTTCAAGCAACAGGTCTGCATAAGCGAACGAAAGTTGCAAAGGATATTTTGATGTACTACGCTCCCGGTCTCCGGTTAAAAGGCGAAGAAGGGACGGGCGACGGCAACAGGCACGTCATAGTTTTCTAAATTTCCATACGTAGATTCTATCGCAAACACACCGCTTCTATCGGTACCATAGAACGCCCATATACCTTGATTAGCGAAATGGGAAGTTAGCCAAAAACCGATCTCATGTTCTTCAGGAGAAGATGGCATAAGAAATGTGGTGCCAATTTTAGCCAAGTAATTATTTGCTTTACCCAGCATTTCAATTCTTTGGCTGTTGTCCGACTGCCAGATACCCCATTCTCCAACTGAAACAAAATCATACGGTGATTTCCCGCAAAGGGTTATCATTACATCAAACCATTGACCTATACTCGGGATGAACCACGGGCTGCGATTTATGCCGGCAGGCACGGCGTTATCATTCCGGTATTGTTGTAATGCCGCAAATATAGGGTAGTCACTGAGAGGCGTTTTTCCCAACATCGTTTCTGTTTCAGCATATCCGTTCATGTAAGTTTCCGCTGTATTCATATCCGCAACCGGTGGGTAAGGGTAAGGAGTCGATAATGAGTGACCGTTTTTCATCCACAAGGTCCTCTGCCCGGAGGAAATGTTAGCCAATCCCATTACGTACGCATGATTCCAACCCTTTGTGTTGCATCCCGCATCCGTCATCCTTGTGGGATCGCACGTCATCACTATCCCTACGGCGTTGGCATAGTCCGGTATTTTTCCACCGGCATCCACCGCTCCGTCGACAGGATAAATCTCGATTTTGCCGTTATGCTGATATACAAAGTCACCCGGTTGTAGCGCGCGTTCTACAGCAGTACTTCCTGTACGACTTGTGCAGTGCACTTCCAATGTGTAGCACGTATTGGCCTGAAAGCCGCCGGAAATGGCGGAACCGGTGGCGGTGACCGGACACAGCCCTAAGTCATCATCATACGTAGTGTACTCGCATCCAATGGAAGAACCGGTGTTTGTGGCTTGCGTCAGTATGCGGTAGGTTCCGTCGCTCATTTCGCTGGCTTTCCTGTTGTTTATCTTCATCTTGAAGTCATCTCCGCCACCTTGTACTACATTCCTGTCTATTCCCCATTTCCGGGCTTCGGCATGATAGCCGTAAGCCGTCACCCCTGTGGGAGGAATACATGGGCTCATTAACATGGGCTTTATCACTAATAATGCATATTCGTGCTTGAAGTTCAGCACCAGTGCTCCGCGGTCGGCATCGGCCAGCGAAGGCAGGGCGGTGGCGGTCATCAGGTCGTTGGCTGTGAATACCTCCTTCGTAAGCATATCGGTTGCCAAGGGTTTATTGGTCTTGAGCCAGTCGCGGATGTCCTGCTCGTTGTTCACGGAGGCAGTGGTCAGTGCGTCCGTATAAGGATAGTAGGCAAAGTAGGCCACCGCATCGGTATAGAGCAGTGGGGCGGAGACCGCTGTAGGAGCTTCCCAGGTGCCGGTTCCGTCCGCTGCTGCGGTGTAGGTCATCTTGAGGTTGTAGATGTCCGTTGATATGTATTCAGTGCCAGATGCGTTTTTGCGCACGCAGAAGAGCCCGATGGCGTCGCCCGTCTGGAACTTGGTGCTCGTGCCCTCCATCACCGGGGTGCGGGTGGTGGGGCTGCCTCCGGGCTGTGCCGGTGCTTGGAAGCCACTTGCCGTGGCGCGGACGGTGAGGGGCGTGCCGTCGGCGGCAGAGTTGCTGTTTCTGGCGTTTTTATCTATGTCTGCCTCCTCCGTGCAGCCGCCCCAAATTGAAAGGACGGCACCGAGGAAGAGGGCTATGAAGGAATGTTTGCTTATATATCTCATGATTGTCAGACTGTAGTTAATAGTTGCTGATAATTAGAAAGCGAAAAAGTATAATGGCGATAATTCTTTAAGGGTTTTATCTACTGTGCCGAATTCAACGGTATTCCCGTTGAACCTGACCATCCATGCACCCAAGCCGGGTTCTGTGCTGCATGGAAAACGCACGCCATCGGGAAGGGATTTGTCGATTTTGTTCAACCGGGCGTTTATCCCTCCTAATATTGCTGTTCCGTCTTGGTTGCTGTTCCATCCTGCCGTTGTGTTATTATTAAAATCATCCGGCGATTTTCCGCCTATATTGGCTATCAGGTCATACCATTGGCCTGTGCTGGGGATAAACCACGGACTGCGGTTTACTCCTTGAGGGAGTGGGTTGTTATTCCGGTAGGTAACCAGTTCGTCAAATATCTCATAATCATTATATTTTGTCGACAGAATGTATTTTGTATCTTTACAGCCGTTCATGTAGTCTTTTGCCTGAGTAATGGTAGTGACATCCTCAAGATCCGCCAGCATTCTATTCTGCCAGCACCATCGAAGATTGTTGCCATGGGTTTCCGTCCCCATCACGTAAGCATGTGTCCAGCCATTGCCGGTGCATCCTTCATCAGTCATTCTCGCGGGGATGCAAGTCGTCACTATTCCTACGGCGTTGGTGTAGTCCGGTATCTTGCCGCTCGCATCTACGGGTCCGTCGCCCGGATAAATCTCTATCTTGCCGTTGTGTTGGAAAACGTAGTCTCCGGGCTGCAACGCACGTTCTGTGGCATCGGCGGTTCCGGACAAGGGAACATTCACTGTACATTCGAACCGTTGGTTTGCCTTCAGGGATGCCAATCCGGCAAGAGAAGCATTATACTCCACCATCATCCCGTGGGTAGAGTAGCTGCCACGCATGTAGTCGTCAGAAACAGGTTTGGTGATGGCGCGGAATACGCCGTCGGCTATCTTATATGCCTTTACGTCGCGTATCATTACGTCGGCGGCACCGGGGTCGGCACTCGTAGCGGTTGCTTGCGGATGATAGTCAAAGGCGCTTCCGGCAGGCGCTACATACATCGCCTTGGTCAGATTAGCTTTCAACACTAGCAGCGAGTAGCTGTGGGTAAAGGTAAGCGACAGCAACTTCCGGCTGGGGTCGGCGGTATCGGTGGCCGTGCCGTCGGCGGTCATCAGGTCGCTGGCGGCGTATGCTTCGGGGGTGGACTGGTCGGCAGCGGGTTGCAGTTCCGTCTTCCCGGAAAAGGAGGCAAGGATAGTGGCCGCGCTTTGTGTGGGGTCTATCACGATGCCGTCTTTGTAGGGGTAGTAGGCGATATAGGTCACGTCCGCATAATAATATAAGGTGGTGGCGGCATCTGCCGGTTGCCACGTTGGCTTATGCGAAGCGTCGGCGGCGGGGGCGTATGTCAGCTTGGAATTGTTGATGCCGTCCACGATGGCGGCGGCCGGCGTACCGATGCCCCTTACGGCAAAGAGGCCGATGGCGTCGGTTTCCTCAAACCAAGTGTCATAATTATCCTGTTCCGAGGCGCGGGTGTCAGGCGAGGCGTCCGGCTGTCCGGTGAAGCCGCTTGCCGTTATCTCCAAGGCAAGGGGAATGTGACTGTCTGCCGTGGATGATCCGCCGGCACTGTCGGTTTCGTCGGTACAACCGCCCAGTGCTGCGAAACCGGCGCAGAGCAAGGCAAGGCGGGCGGGGGCTGCGCACCGGTAGAAAGAACGGACGAATAAGTGTTTGATGTATCTCATTGTTATCTTGTTTTAGTAGGATTTACGACTTGGAATCAACTCTTTTCCACGATTTCCGTTCCCCCGTCCTCCCATTGCACGTCGTTCTGCACGGTACTGTGGGTCACCACGGGCTTGCCGTCCACCGAGCCCGAGCCGCCGTTGCTCCAGTTGGGGGTACTTTCATTTTCGGCATACGTGATGACCACGCTGCCGGTGACGGTACCCGTTCCGGCATCGCCCCATGTGGGGTGTGAGGTGGCAGTGACGGTAAGTTTCTGTTTCTCTATTAGAAAAGTATAGCTGACGTAAGCCCCGAATTCCCATTTATTCATCGAGGGTAGCGTCTGGTTACTCAATGTCACCGTCTGCACAGGTGTATCGCCACTGCTGGCCGTTCCGGCGGTAGTATAGGTGATACTGAACTTATGGTCGCTTTCATTTATCCTGGCGGCGGGTAGGAGGAAGAAGTCGGCAAGCAGCTTTTTCTCGTCTTTCACGGCCGGTACGGCGAATGGGAGAGTGGCCGAAGGAGATACGGTAATCATCTCTATAGGGTTTATATAGCTCCAGCTGGCATACTTATTATAAGACGGCGTAGGGTCACGGAATATCAGTGTGGCTTTCTTGGTGGCCTGCATGGAGAAAACGGTCACCTGCTTCCCTTGTACGTTATCGCCGCTTTTCACGTATGCGGACACTCTTGTCAGGGCATGACTCATGTGGAGGCTCACTTTGCCGTTGTTCGTTCCGTAGGTCAGGTTCATCGACGGTGGGATAGAGACAAGTAAGTCCGTCTGGTCATTATCCTTGGCGGACACGATGTAATCGAGGATGGGATAACCTTTATCCGTTGCTGGACGGAAGGATGGGTTACTGCCGATTGCCTCCTTTACATACGGGGCGTAGGCGAAGAAAGTGAGCTTGTCGCCCGGGTTGTTGGGCCAGTACTTCACCGGGCTGTAGGTCCACGGCGAGGAGGCATTGCTTCGTTTTACTTCCTGGTTGTACATGAAGTTCGGCTTTTCGCTTATCGTCAGGTCATTGCTGCCGGTGTAGTAGGCAAAGATGCCCATAGACAGGAGATTGCCGGTGGCAAGCGCTCCGCTTCGCGTCTGTGTATCCTCCACCGTGGTGGAGAAATCGATGGAACGGTCTCCCAACGGCATGTCCGGGACATTGTCGTCCGCACCGCATGCAGCGAGCAGCGTCAGGAGAAAGACGGAGACTCCGGCGCGTATCCCGTTTTTGTGAATGAATAGCCGTCCGGCTTTTATCGTTCGATTCTTCATATTTCTTCTTTCTTCATTTTCTTTGGTGACCGGGAAGGGACATTCAACCCTGCCCGGTCTGATGTGCCGGCTTTGGTTGCCGGAATCAGCGTTTGATTATTCTACTGTTGCTTCCGTTTTGATATCCTCCCATGGAGTGACCGTAGCATCACTAATCTCAATCTTATGCAGATTGATTTTCAGAGTATACAAATAAGACTCCTTACGTTTCATGTGTCCTGCCGGTAGCTCGATGAAAGCTTCCCCATGGCTGGCAATGAATTTGCCGGCATTAGTCGCATCTTTGGACACGATATCGTAATGGAAACCTATCTTGATGTCTCCTTTGGCACAACCCTTGTTTTGGGTTAGATCTGTGCCGCTCTTTTCTCCTACCGGAATGAGATAAAGGTACTCTTTATCCTTGAAAAGCGGAACGGCCTTCTCTGCTGTCCCTTGTGACGCTTTTGTGATTCGGATACCTTGTGTACGTGCGTCATGTCCTGCGGCGGGGGTGGATATATCGATACCCGGACTTTCCAGGTTCAGCATCTTGTCGAGACTGAAGTCTGCCTGGGCAATAGTGGCATCCGCCTCATAGTTCCAGTGAAGTTCAGACCATTTGGCACTGGTGTAGAATTTGGAATTCGCATTAACGGGCGATGCCGGGTCTATCAGCGAAAGATTACTGCCGTCAGCACTGTGGTCCGTACCTACAATCCACATGTGGGTGATATAAACGAAACTGTTCGTACCGTCCATACCATCGAAGTCACCGGCTCCCAACTGTGCGCGGAAGGAGATACGCGAGAGCGTATGCTCGAAGGTAAAGCTGATCTTGCCTCCATTTTCGGCCGTATACGTTTTGTCACGCTGGTCGGCAACCACAAGATCCACCATCTTGTCGAGTTTGTCCGTTGTTTTGAGCTTAAACTTGATGTAGGGGATACCCGGAGCAGTGGCTGCCGAGGTGATTACTCCTGATTTGCTGCCGTTCTGCCAGTCGCTCTCATAAGGTGCATAAGCGAAGAAAGAAATTTTGTCATTCTGTCTGTTCGGCCAGTATTTCACCGGAGAGTACGTCCAGACATTGTTGGTTCCGTCAAACTTTACCATCTGGTTGTGCATGAAGCTGGGGGTTACCGTGGTCTTTACAGTTTCAAAGTTATCTTGTCCCGTAAAGTAGGCCATGATGCCGAATCCACCATATTTATTGGCATCTGTCGGATCATCCTTCATACTTTCCGTAGTCATGTCCACACCTCTGGTTGGTACTCCCGTGTACACACCGAATCCCACCTGCGGGTGAGCGTCCGGACTGATTTCTGTCACTTCATTCTGCGAGCAGCCTGCTATCGTCAGTGCCGCAAGCGATAACATCATAGCGTTAATCGTTTTCATTGTTTCTTAGCTTTAGTTTTTCATTGTTTATATATTAATAAATTTATTGCACATTCATCTTTATAGAGTCAATTGATGGGAATATCCGTATTGATTTCGTTCCCCCATCCGTCTACGTCCACATCAAAGCCGGAACCGGCTCCTCCTTCTGGTTTTACGTCCGGCACTTTTTCAGTACTGGCTTCCAGAATAAGCGTGACGCTCCCTGTTCCGTCGTCGTTTTCCGTTATTTTTACGTTGGTACAATCCCCTTCAAATTCAGTTTTTCCATCCACCAGTAATGCATCCAGATGCAGGTTGTTGTTATCAATAACGTTGAGACCGAATATTTCAAACTCACAACTCAACGTACCGTTGAAAGGAGAACCGGGCGAGAATTCCGGATTTGACGGTGTGAACTCCTGCGTCACCGTGTTGGCGGATGTTTTTCCTGTTGCAAGGAAAATAGATTCTGCCACTCCGCCCAAGCGGCAGGTTGCTGAACGTATGTTGTTCAGTCCTTCTATATGAAGCACGGCGGACACTTCGCGGGTCAGCTTTTTCGGAACGAAATGAAGGTGGTAAAGTCCGTCCGGCGTCTCTTCCGACGAGCGTGAAGGAGCCGTCCGCCCGTAGGTGGTCTGGCTATAATTTCCCAGCATATCTTCCGTAACAGTGAAACCTTTCAGCGTGGCTGCCGCCAATTCATCGGGGGAGGAAATGATTGTGCGTGTTTCCACACGTGTCTTTTTGTCCACACGCGTCTCCACTTTGCGGGCGTATGCTTCCAGTGTCTCATAACTGTTGCCACGGAAAGCAATGTTGCTGAAATCGTTGAACGAACGGTTGAAGACAATGATGTCATACACTCCCATCGGCAGGCGTACTGCGTCGCCCGAACGGTCACCCATCATGAAGATTTTCGGTTCGCCGCCATTCCGCGGATAGAACACGACTGTGGCACCGTATTTTTGCTCTTTGTCGTCCAATCCCGAATCATTCCAGTCGGCAGTTAGGGTAATCTCCGATACTTCATAGTAGGTCAGGTCACGACGCTCGCAGGAGACAAGCAGGATGGAAACACATAAGAGACAGAAGAACAGTAGCTGTCCGCTGCTTGTTATTAACCACTTATCACTCATTTTATACCTCCTTTCCTCACTTTACGGTTCAACAGCCAGACGAGAGAGAGCTTGGCTTTTGTAGGGCCGAACCAGGTGTATTTGCCATTCTCCTGCCAGAGCAAGGTCTGGTAGTTGTCCCGTGCATGGTAATGCCGGTAATCGGTACGTAGCATACCAATACCTATATTGAATTCCAAGTGCAGATTGCGTGCAATCCGTGTTGCCCAGCCGTAACTGATGCCTGCAGCAATAAAGAATTCTCCTTGATAACCGTTCTCTTTCCACTGAAGGTCGTATTTACCTCCTCCGGCATATAACCCGAAGAAATGCCCGGTCAGCACTTCGCTATTCTCGCGCTTCTGATGGCTTCCCAACCAGTAGCGGCCTTCCAGACCGCCCATAAGGATTTGCATGGAGTACTTGTCGCCGTCGAACAGCCACCACGGGAACATATATTCACCATTTATGGACCAACGTTTGCCGATGGGGACTTCTATTTCTATATTCGGCATCATGGCGACGTCGAACAGAAGATTCGTTTTCAAGGCAAATAGCGGGCGTTTATTTTTTGCAAGCTGTTCCTGCTGTCGGACTTGCTCCATAGTTCGCCTTGTTTCTTCTGTCAAGGGATTCGGCAGATTATGCGCATACGGTTCTTGCCGTTGGTATTCCGGCTTTACACAGACAGGCTCGGGTAGAGCCGGCAGGGTGTCGGCATATAATTTGACCGTACAGATGGAAGCATTGCGCAAATAGCGTAATATCTTTTGGCGGATGTAATGGTAGGGAATACCATTATCCAGTTTTTTCAACTGCGCCTTGCGCTTTTCCGTTTCCGGTGTGCAATCAATGATTTGCAACACTTCTTTTTGTTTGGGCAGGTTCGCGTCTTCTGCTATCATACGGCGTAATTCCTGCCAGTTTTCACCTTGCGGACACGGAAGGATACGGCACTTGTCGAGGTGGGGATATTTCCATATCAGGTAATTCCTCACCGCATGAGAACGCCGCATTGCCAGGCGGTTGTTGTAGGATGGAACACCTTCGGGCGAAGCGAAAGACAGTATGTATATTGAATCTATCCGTGCGGTCGGAATACTGTCCGAGAAAAGTTCATCTAAACGGCGTAATGTGCGTCCATTGTCCATATAGCCACTGTCTACCAAAGCTTTGTCAAAGCGGAAATAAAGCAAGGCAGGCTTGACAGAAATTTCTTCGGTATGCTCCTTCTGTGCAAAGATATCAGCAGAAAGGGATAATAGTAAACCGAAAAGAAAAGCGAGGCGTTTTAAATATGTAGGTTTATTTTTCATAAGTTGATGTGTGTCATTTTTATGTGTACTATACGGTTACCAGTCGGATATTTTGATTCCTGTCAGAAGCATCCGCGTAACCTGGTTGAGCACGCCTGTCTTTTGAGCGACTTGCATATTCTGCAAATAGAGGGATTCGGGAGTAGGGCGGATACAATAAATAGGTTCGCCCAATGCTTCAAGTATATCTAATAAGGAAAGGTCGTTCAAGGAGCGGCACAATACGTAGGATGATATTATGTTTGCTTCACAGTTCGGTAACAATCGTATAATATGTCCTTCCTCTAATTTATGGAACAGATTTTCCCATTCTTCCTCTGTAAACCGGAAGTTGGCTGAACGGAAGTAGATACCTGTAGAAATATCATGCAGGATTGCTATTGCTGCTTGTGTGGCTTGTGTTAACATACTTTGCGTTTTAATTTATCTGTTACTTACCAAGTAACGGCTGTTGTTCATAATTAAGCAGCGGTGAAAAGCGTTTTTTCGTAGGCTTGATTTATAATAGAAAGACTTTTCTGGCGGGAAAAGTGCATGAAAGAATGTTTCATTTTGGAGTACAGAAATGAACTGGGGGCGTATGCCCTTAAGAAGCATAGTCGTGATAATATGTTGTTTTGTCAGGTTTTGTGTCAGTATATAGTTCTTTAATATTGAAAATAAAAGAAGATTTTACAATATATATTTGGATATATGAAGAAATATTCACTACTTTGCATCGTAAAACGTCCGTTACTTGGTAAGTAATAGTTTCTCTTCTAATCTGTTGTTATTTGGTCGTTTACGCTACTATCTTTTCTTTAGAACGTTTTACAACCGACATTATCAGTTCATCATTTGCGGCATCTACCTTTTCATTTTCGAAAGGTTTCAGATAAGTTTCTGTTACCTTGATGGACGAGTGTCCCAGGGCTTTGCTTATAATACCGATGGGAATGCCTGAGTAAAAGGCTAGTGTTGCCCAGGTGTGTCGTGCGGTGTACGAACTGATATTAGTGCCGGGGAGCAGCAATGCGGCCATTTTGGCTAGCTTGCGGTTGAATGTGCGTAAAGCCTGACGATAATTCTCGTATAGTTTCTTTTCGTTTTCTGTTGTTTCGTCAAGAATAGGAAAGAGATAACCGGAATCAGTTTTCTTGTTCCGGCATTTCTCAAACAGAGCAGTTGCTTCATGCGGAATGCGTACTACCATTTTCTTTCCGGTTTTGTGACGGCAGTAGGTGATACAGTGTTCCTTTAGGTCTTGTTTGCGCAGGTAGGCCATATCAATGAATGGCATTCCACGGAAAAGAAACATCAACAGAAAATAAGCGAGTACATTTTGTACGTCTTCGGGCAATTTTTCAAAATCTGTGCGCAGTAATGTATTCATTTGCTCTTCTGTAAGCGACCGTTTGGACTGTGCCTCCACCTTTGTATATACACTATCAAACAGTCTGGCATCATAAGTCAGGCGCTTTGCTTCCACGAGCCTGTTGTAAACCGCTTTGAGCACTCGCATATAGGTGGAAACCGTGTTCCAGCTTGCATTTCTGCTTCGCAGCCATGCTTCGTACTCTTTCAGCTTGCCTGCCGTAAAAACGTCCGTTACCAGCATTTCTTCTGTGCCCTGTCCGCCGGAAAACTTCGTGAAAGAGTTTAGCGTGGCATTATAAGTATGTACTGCCGGGCGTTTCTTGTCTGCCGTCAACCTTTCAATGACCGACTTCATGTATGGTGACAGATGCACCATCTCAACATTCTTTTCTTCTTTATCCATAAATTTAAATTTTAATTTCCGCATCCCGCGGTCTTTTTTGAAACAGACCTACTGGGGAAATGTTTATGGATGCAAGATAAAGAATTTTATGGGCGAAGAAAACAAAAGATGTTTCAACTAGTTCCATTTGTAAGCACTCATTGTATGGCTGTGCCTTTCTCTTTCCTCTCTAGGGGGTATAGAGAATCTCTTCATCAAAAAAATTATTATTCTTTATTATTGTTGATAGGTAATAGTGACATATAATTTGTTTCTCCTGCCGTTAATTTAGTTAAAATCTCCGCTATATATTTCACCGGCCGTAATCCATTCATCTTACATGTTTCAATAATCGAGTATAGCATAGAAGCATTCTTTGCCCCTAGTTCAGAACCGCAAAACAGATAATTCTTCCGTCCCATGCAAATGGGTTTCATCATCCTCTCGGCCGGATTATTATCTATTTCCGCCTTTCCATTTTGCACATAACGCGATACTGCTTCCCATTCATTGACAGCATATCTGACCGCTTTTAGAAAAAGGTTGGCTGTATCCCCGCGGGTTTGCTCAAAAACAGGTTTTATCATCTGCCATATTTCTGCCAATATAGGAATTGCCCTCTTCTGACGTTCCATCCTGCGTTCATCTTCGGAGAGAAGATTAATTCTGCAATCCGCCTCCACCCAGTATAGGTTTGATATCAGGTTAATTATGTCTGCAGACCGATGGTCGGTCTGTAATGCATCGACAAACTTTCGCCTGACGTGTGCCATACATCCGTACCGTGTTATTGAGGAATCTTCCCGTTCAAACATTTTATAGACATTGTAGCCGTCGGTGGT
>NZ_GG774819.1:55605-105843 GCF_000163675.1 Bacteroides sp. D22
AAGAGGCTGATTCCGCAGCTTTCTGCTCCAAGTCTTCAACCGGAGCCGAAGGAGCGGATCCGTCAAAATCATCCTTATCCTCTTTGAGGTCTTTTTGCTTCATTGCGGACAAGGAAGATTTCTTCTCGGATTTACGCCCGTATAACTGCCGTTTCTGTCTGGCAATCTCATAAAGTTCATCAGCGCGCGTATTCTCGAGTGCTTCAAGGGCACTGGAAAGCTCCTGTATTTTCTCTTCTGCGGCTGACTTGGCCTCAAGGGCCTGGGAAAGACGGTTGGAAAGCGTCTTGTTGTCATGTCTCATGCTTTTCAGTTCCTCAAGTGCCCTGTCAAGTTTAGACAGGATCTGCATATTACCCGACTGCTGTTCACGCTGTAAGTCGTCAAGCAGGTTTCGAAGCCGCAGGATCTCATCATCCTTTGACAGTAGCTGGGCGATTAATATGTTGATCGTTTCCTTGTCTTCCGGGGTGCAAAGTTACTACAAAAAAGTGAAATGCGGAAAGATATAGTGATAGAATTGAGTTACAAGGGTTTTGGTTGAAGTGGCGATAATCCGTGAAGCCATTACAATCCCTGCCGAAGCCAAATCCTGACGCCGCTACGTTACTTGTTCGTAACCATGCCCGAAAATGCGACAAACGGGTACGAATAGCGAAACAAGGCTCTAAGGAATAGTGAGTTATCCATAACTCATGCGAAAAATCAGGTTACGGAAAAAGATTGCGCCGTTCCTCCCCGTTTTGCGTACCAACACCGGACTCTTCACCAACTAATTTTGAAACCCAAAAATTAAGGACAATGAAGAGTACATTTTCAGTAATCTACTACCTCAAGCGTCAGGTAGTGAAAAAGGACGGGACAGTTCCCGTCATGGGACGCATCACGGTGGACGGCAGCCAGACACAGTTCAGCTGCAAACTGACTGTCGATCCGAAACTGTGGGACACCAAAGGTGGACGTGTCACGGGCAGAAGCACGGCGGCACTCGAAACGAACCGTATGCTTGACAAGATGCGGGTACGCATCAACAGGCATTATCAGGAAATCATGGAGCGTGACAACTTCGTCACGGCGGAGAAGGTGAAGAACGCCTTTCTCGGACTGGAACACCGCTACCACACGCTGATGCAGGTGTTCCGCCAGCACAACGAGGACTACGAGAAGCAGGTGGAGGCAGGCATGAAAGCCAAAGGCACGCTGCTGAAGTACCGCACCGTTTACAAGCACATGCAAGAGTTCCTCGACATCCGCTACCATGTGAAGGACATCGCCCTAAAAGAGCTTACCCCGGCTTTCATCTCCGACTTCGAGATGTTCCTGCGCACGGACAAGCACTGCTGCACCAATACCGTGTGGCTGTACGTCTGCCCGTTACGGACGATGGTATTCATCGCCATCAACAACGAGTGGCTGACGCGCGACCCGTTCCGCGAGTATGAAATCAAGAAGGAGGAAACAACACGCAGTTTCCTGACCAAAGATGAGATCCGCCTGCTGATGGAGGGGAAACTGAAAAACGCCAAACAGGAATTGTACCGCGACCTCTACCTGTTCTGCGCCTTCACGGGGCTGTCGTTCGCGGATATGCGCAACCTTACGGAAGAGAATATCCGCACCTACTTCGACGAACACGAGTGGATAAACATCAACCGCCAGAAAACGGGCGTGGTGTCCAACATCCGCCTGCTCGACATCGCCAACCGCATAATCGGCAAATACCGGGGACTGTGCGGGGACGGCAGGATATTTCCCGTTCCGCATTATAACACGTGCCTTGCCGGTATCCGTGCCGTCGCCAAGCGTTGCGGCATCACCAAGCATATCACGTGGCATCAGAGCCGCCACACGGCAGCCACGACGATATTCCTCTCCAACGGTGTTCCCATCGAAACGGTCAGCTCCATGCTCGGACACAAGAGCATAAAGACGACGCAGATTTACGCAAAGATAACCAAAGAGAAGCTCAATCAGGACATGGAGAACCTTGCCGCAAGATTGAACGGCGTCGAGGAATTTGCAGGTTGCACCATCTAAAAAGAAAAGCCATGAAACGTGACACAATCATCATCGAGGACAAGGCAGTCAGCGTAACCGGTAACGACGTGTGGATGACCGCCACCGAAATAGCCGGATTGTTCCATACGACCGTCCCGGCAGTGAACGCCGCCATCAGAGCCGTCCGCAAGTCGGACGTGCTGAACGACTACGAGGTGTGCCGCTACATGCAGCTTGAAAACGGGCTGCACGCGGACGTGTACGCCCTTGAAATCATCATCCCGGTCGCTTTCAGGGTGAATACCTACAACACCCACCTGTTCCGCACATGGCTGGTGGGAAAGGCACTCTCACAAGAGAAACGGCAGACATACGTGATGTTCATACAGAACGGAAAAGCCGGGTATTGCTGATTGCACATACCCCATAAGACAAGTAAACGGGTAGCACCACAAAAGGTGTCACCCGTTTACTTTTTCATGAAACCGCCTCACTCCAGCGGCTTGCGGTAGTTCGCTTCCAGTACCCCGCGCAGCCCCGTTTCCGGGTAAAGCACCTTCCCTCCCAAAAGTATGAAGGGCAACACGCGGTTGTTGCGGTATTCCTGCAAGGTGCGCCGGCTCACACGGAGCAGTTCCGACACCTCGCCGTCCGTCAGGTAACGTTCCCCGTCCAGCGGAGGACGGTAGCTTTCCAGAAATGCGGACAGCCATTTCGAGCCTTTGCGCATATCCTGCACCACAGAGGCTATCGGCTCGTCTTCCATCGTAAAAACATCGTTGTTCTCGTTCATCATAACTTCGGATTCAGTGGGTGAATAAATCAAATCATCTGCCGTGCGGATAGAGCGTGCCGACAAGCGGTATCAGCCGCTTCACCTCCTCTGGCTTGTAATAGAACCTGCGGTTTATCTGCGAGTAGCCGATAAGCCGCCTGTCACGCAGCGTCTGCAACGTGCGCGGGCTTATTCTCAACTGCCCGCAGACCTCCTCGCCCGTGAGCCATCTTTCCATGCGCCCCGTGTCGCTTTTGCGCCTCAGGGCGGCGACCTTCTCCGAGAGTGCGCCGAATGCCGCCACCATCATCTCGAAAGTCTTTTTCTCGATAGATACTATTTCCATATTCATGTCATTTAGAGTTTGCCGCAAAGGTAACGAAACGGCATACAAGACGTATCGTTTTCCGCTGAAAGGCTGCCTGTTGCGCCGTTTGACCGGGTTACGGAGCCATCTTCCGCAAAAATCTTACGTGAGTCACGTAGTGAGTTGTTAAAGCCCCTTTTGTTTATTGCCGAATTTTGTCGCAGAAACAAAAAGAAAGGACTGAACATGAAAGTGATAACAATGGAAAGTTCCGCCTACAAGGAGATGATGGCGCAGATTGCGAACATCGCAGGGTACATCCGCGAGGCAAGGGACGAGAAGAAACGGAAGCGGGAAACCGAAGACAAGCTGCTTGACACGGCACAGGCGGCGAAGATGCTCAACGTGAGCAAGCGCACCATGCAGCGTATGCGCACCGACCACCGTATCGAGTATGTGGTGGTACGCGGAAGCTGCCGCTACCGCCTTTCCGAGATACTGCGGCTATTGGAGGACAACACAGTAAGGAACGAGGAAGGGACAATAGACACCCTGTTCCACAACCACACGCTGCGCACGGGCGGCAAACCAAAAGGAAGGAGGACATAGGTCATGGAACTGCTCACACGAAACAACTTCGAGGGCTGGATGCAGAAGCTGATGGAACGGCTCGACCGTCAGGACGAACTGCTGCTGGCGATGAAGGCTGAGGGGAAACAGCCCACTATCACGGAAAGCATCCGCCTTTTCGACAATCAGGATTTGTGCATGTTGCTCCAGATAAGCAAACGCACCCTCCAACGCTACCGCAGCGTAGGCGCATTGCCCTACAAGACGCTGGGCAAGAAGACCTATTACAGCGAGGAGGACGTGCTGACATTCCTTTCCAACCATATCAAGGACTTCAAAAAGGAAGATATAGCCTTCTACAAGGCTCGTATCCATAATTTCTTTCATAAATAACCCATTAAAACATTTTTCAGATGGCAAAGAAAAAAGACGAAAAGGACGTGCTGGTAGTCCGTGACGAGAAGACAGGCGAGATCAGCGTGGTAGCCGGGCTGAACGCGGACGGCACACCCAAGCGCACCCCCGCAAAAGCGGAGAACGCGCAGAGTTTCCTGCAATTCGACCGACATGGCGACGTGCTGGACAACTTCTTCAAGAACTTCTTCCGGCAGTGCAAGGAACCCAGCCGCTTCGGTTTCTACCGCATTGCGGCAGACCAAGCTGAAAATCTCTTAGAGGTGATGAAGCAACTGCTGAAAGACCCCGAAGCGAACAAGGAGCTGCTCGCCCCTCACAAGGTGGACACCTCCGACTATGAGAAGAAGGTGCAGGAAGAGATGGCAGCACAACAGACAGAGAAACAAGAACCTCAAAAACAGGAGAACATGGAACAACGGAAAGAACAGCAACAGGACAAATCCGAACAGATGCAGGGCAAACGTGGCTACCAGCCCATCGACGAGAGTAAAATCAACTGGCAGGAGCTGGAGGACAGATGGGGCGTAAAGCGGGACAACCTTGAAAAGTCCGGCGACCTTACGAAGATGCTCAACTATGGCAAGTCCGACTTGGTAAAGGTCAAACCGACCTTCGGCGGCGAATCATTCGAGCTGGACGCCCGCCTCTCCTTCAAGAAGGACGGTGAGGGAAACATCAGCCTCGTGCCGCACTTCATCCGCAAGGAGCAGAAGCTGGATGAGTACAAGGAACACAAATTCTCCGACAATGACCGGAAGAACCTCCGCGAAACGGGCAATCTCGGTAGGGTCGTGGACATTGTGGACAGGGAAACGGGCGAGATCATCCCCTCCTACATCAGCATCGACCGCAAGACGAATGAAATCACGGACATTCCGGCAAGCAGGGTGCGCATCCCGGAGCGCATCGGCAAGACGGAAATCACCACGCAGGAGCGGGACATGCTCCGCGCCGGACTGCCCGTACGCGACAAGCTCATCGAGCGCAACGACGGCAGAAAGTTCGTCACCACCCTGCAAGTGAACGTGGAGCAGCGCGGCGTGGAGTTCGTGCCGGGAACCGGCAAGTCGCCCCGTACCGCACAGACACAGGAAACCAAAGGCGACACATCGAAAAGTCAGGCGCAGGGCGGGGAAAATGCCGCACAGACCAAGAAGGAGCAACGCCGCAACACGTGGACGAACGAGGACGGCAGCATCCGCCCCATCAGCAAATGGAGCGGCGTGAGCTTCACCGACCAGCAGAAAGCCGACTATGTGGCGGGTAAAGCCGTGAAGCTGGAGAACGTGACCGACAAGCAGGGCTTCCATGCCACGATGTATATCAAGTTCAACCCGGAGAAGGGACGCCCGTACCGCTACGACACGAACCCTGACAATGCACAGCAGGTTGCTCCGTCCAACGAGAGCCGCACGCAGGTGGCGGTGAACAACGATGGCAAGACCAACGAGGCTACAAAGAATCTGAGAGAGCCGTTGCAGAAAGGTCAGACCAACCCGAAGGACGCCCGCCAGCAACAGCAGCAGGAGAAGCCGCAGAAGAAAACGGGCAAGGGCATGAAAATGTAATCCCGTGTCCGCCACTGAATCCAAAATAAAATCCAAAGTATCAACAAAAAAGAAGAAGACATGAAGACAATCATTGCAGAAAAGCCCTCCGTGGCACGTGAAATCGCCCGCATCGTGGGCGCGACAAAGAGAGAGGAAGGATATTTCGAGGGAGGCGGTTATGCCGTGACATGGGCATTCGGACACCTCGTTCAGCTTGCCATGCCCGACGGCTACGGCGTGCGCGGATTTGTCCGTGACAACCTCCCGATTATTCCCGACACATTCACGCTCGTCCCCCGTCAGGTCAGGACGGAGAAAGGTTACAAGCCCGACAGCGGCGTGGTGTCGCAGATAAAAGTCATCAAAAGACTGTTCGACACAAGCGAACATATCATCGTGGCGACCGATGCCGGACGCGAGGGAGAGCTTATCTTCCGCTACCTCTACCACTATACGGGTTGCACCACTCCTTTCGTGCGCCTGTGGATCAGCTCTCTCACCGACAAAGCTATCCGCGAGGGACTGCGGAAACTCGAAGACGGCAGCAAATACGACAACCTCTACCTCGCCGCCAAAGCGCGGAGCGAATCCGACTGGCTCGTGGGCATCAACGGCACACAGGCGTTATCCATCGCCGCCGGACACGGCACGTATTCCGTGGGGCGGGTGCAGACACCAACGTTGGCTATGGTATGTGAACGCTACTGGGAGAACCGCCGCTTTACGTCCGAAGCATTCTGGCAGCTCCATATCGCAACGGACGGTTGCGACGGCGAAGTCGTGAAATTCTCATCCTCCGAGAAATGGAAAGAGAAAGAACCGGCGATGGAACTATATAATAAGGTAAAGGCGGCAGGTTGCGCCACTGTCACGAAAGCCGAGCGCAAGGAGAAGACGGAGGAAACTCCCTTGCTCTACGACCTGACCACGCTCCAGAAAGAAGCCAACGCCAAGCACGGCTTCACGGCGGAACAGACGCTTGAAATCGCGCAGAAACTCTACGAAAAGAAGTTGATAACCTATCCGAGAACGGGAAGCCGCTACATCCCCGAAGACGTGTTTGCCGAAATTCCCAAACTGCTCGCTTTCATCGGCACACAGCCCGAATGGAAAGACAAGGTGCGGGCAAAAGCCGCCCCGACACGCCGCAGCGTGGACGACGGCAAGGTGACAGACCACCATGCCCTGCTCGTCACGGGTGAGAAACCGCTCTTCCTCTCCAAAGAGGACAATACCATCTATCAGATGATTGCCGGGCGCATGGTCGAGGCATTCTCTGAGAAATGCGTCAAGGATGTGACCACTGTCACGGCGGAATGTGCCGGAGTGGAGTTTACCGTAAAAGGCAGCGTCGTGAAGCAAACCGGATGGCGTGCCGTCTATGGCGAGGAAAAAGAGGAAATTACCATCCCCGGCTGGCAGGAAGGCGACACGCTGACACCGAAAGGCTCGTCCATTACCGAAGGAAAGACCAAACCCAAGCCGCTGCATACCGAAGCCACCCTGCTCTCGGCAATGGAAACGGCGGGCAAGGAAATTGAGGACGACGCACTGCGGCAGGCGATGAAGGACTGTGGCATCGGTACTCCCGCCACACGCGCCTCCATCATCGAAACGCTTTTCAAGCGCGGTTACATGGAACGCTGCAAGAAGTCGCTTGTTCCCACCGAAAAAGGACTTGCCCTCAATTCCGTCGTCAAGACGATGCGCATCGCCGATGTTGCCATGACGGGCGAATGGGAAAAGGAGCTGGCGCGTATCGAGCGCGGGGAACTGTCCGACGACACCTTCCGCAAGGAGATAGAGGCGTACACACGTGAGATAACCTCCGAACTGATCTCGTGCGACAAGCTCTTCGGCAGCCGTGACTCCGGCTGCGCGTGTCCCAAGTGTGGCACGGGCAGGATGCGGTTCTACGGCAAGGTGGTACGCTGCGACAACACGGAGTGCGGACTGCCCGTGTTCCGGCTGAAAGCGGGACGCACCCTGTCCGACGATGAAATCAAAGACCTGCTCACCGAAGGGCATACCAAGCTGCTCAAAGGGTTCAAGAGCAAACAGGGCAAGAGTTTCGATGCTGTTGTCGCCTTTGACGGGGAATATAACACGACTTTTGTGTTCCCGGAGGCTAAAAAGGACAAGAAATTTTCAGGACGGAAGAAATAGTATTAACTTTGCCACTTGTTCAGAGTAATGAATTGTTCTTCGATACCGGATTACACTCATACTTTGGATTTAGTGGTGGCACTCGGAGGGATACCGAGTGCCTTTTTCTTCCTTTTTCCAACCGATTATCCCGTTAATTATCAATCCGCTAAATCCAAAGTAATGAACAACAAGAAGAAAAACGAGGGTCAGACCGACTTTTCCTATTACGGTCTGTACCTGCTGGACTATCTCCGCACGAACAAGTTTGAACAGGCTGACGACACCGCTTTCATACGGGAACGGGCCGACCGTGCCGCCGAAACGTATGAGAGGGCACGGCTTGAAGGCTATCCCGCCGATGGTGCGCAGGAACTGGCGATGGACACGCTGCTGCGCGGGCTGCATTATTCCCGTTACGCCATCCTCCGCGAAGTCGTGGAAAACGAGTTTGCCGATGAAGTGCCGGAAGAGAAGCGTGAAGCCTTTGTCCTGAAACTGCTGCCGCTTGTCGGCAACGTGTTCTCCGTCTATGACCTCTCGGATGACAATTTCGCCCTGTCTTCCGATTACGACCTGCTCTACACGGAGCTGACGGGAGCAACCGTCCTTTACTTAGACGAATATGGCGTTTAACCGCAAACAGAAACTGCGGGACAACATCGAGGCGATACGGACGGCATTCATCCTTGACAGGGAAAATAGGACAGCGACAACCGAAGAGCGTGCCATACTTCAAAGGTACTGCGGTTTCGGCGGTCTGAAATGTATCCTCAACCCTGCAAAGGAACTGACGGATGCCGTCCGGTGGGCGAAATCCGACCTCGAACTGTTCGCCCCGACGGTGGAGCTGCACAGGCTTATCCGTGAGAACAGCAAGGACGAAACAGAGTACAAGCGGTTTGTGGATTCGCTGAAAGCGTCCGTGCTGACCGCTTTCTACACCCCCAAAGAGATAACCGACACCATCGCGGACGTGCTGGCAGATTACAGCGTCCGCCCCGCCCGTATGCTCGAACCGTCGGCAGGTGTCGGCGTGTTCGTGGATTCCATGCTGCGGCACAGCCCCAATGCGGATGTGATGGCTTTCGAGAAGGATCTGCTCACGGGTACAATCTTGAGGCATCTCTATCCCGACCAGAAAATGCGCACCTGCGGTTTTGAGAAAATCGAAAGACCGTTCAACAATTATTTCGACTTGGCGGTGTCCAACATTCCGTTCGGTGACATTGCCGTGTTCGACGCGGAGTTTCAGCGGAGCGACTCTTTCGGCAGACGCTCCGCCCAGAAAACCATCCACAACTATTTCTTTCTCAAAGGACTGGATGCCGTGCGTGACGGCGGTATCGTGGCGTTCATCACCTCGCAAGGGGTATTGAATAGCACCAAGACCTCCGTGCGTAACGAGCTGTTCAGTCAGGCCAATCTGGTATCCGCGATACGCCTGCCCAACAACCTGTTCACGGACAACGCGGGCACGGAGGTGGGCAGTGACCTGATTGTCCTGCAAAAGAACCTCAGCAAGAAGGAAATGTCGCAGGACGAGCGGCTGATGACCGTGATACAGACGGACACGAAAACCGCCCTGACCGACAACGCCTATTTCATCCACCACCCGGAACGCATCGTGCATACGATGGCGAAACTTGACACAGACCCCTACGGGAAGCCCGCTATGGTTTATCTGCACGAGGGCAAGGCAGCAGGCATCGCCGGGGATTTGCGCCGTATGCTCGACGAGGATTTCCATTACAGGCTTGCCATGCGCTTGTATTCGGGTTCAATCCGGCAGGCAGGAACGGAAGAAAAAGTTGCCGTTCAAAATAAAGTAGAGCGTCCTGCCATAAAATTGGAAACAGTATCCTCGGCGCAGACGGTGGAAACTCCGACAGAAAAGCCGCAACCCGCAGATGAAAAGCCGGAGATAGAACCGCGCCCGCAATATTCCGCAGGCGTGCAGCTCACCCTGCTTGACCTCTGGGGGATGACGGAAGAGGTCAGCCAACCGAAAACCTCCAAAAAGAAAAAGACGGTGAAAAAGGCAGTTACGGCAAAGTCCACTCCGCCCAAACCGAAAGTCACGGTTACACCGACAGCTCCAACTGCAAAACCCGCAATGGAGAATAAGGAGGTGAAAGCGGAGAACACCGCCAAGCCTGCCGACCCGGACGACATCTATGCCACACTGGACTGGGATACCAATCCTCCCATCAACGGTTTCTATGAAATGATGATGGGTTTGACGCCGGAGCGTAGGAAAGAACTTCGGGAACTGGCAAGGCAGCATAACGAGAAACAAGTGGCGGAAAAGACGGAAGTGAAAGCCGTGCCGGAAACTTCCCGTGAGCAGCCACGACAGGAGGAAACACAGCCGGAGGCAGTCGCCGCACCTGCCGTTACAGATACCCCATCGGAAGCGGTGGGGACTTTCCTTTTCCCCGACATCGAAGCGGAAAAGCCGAAGGAGGAAGTCGTGGACCTTTCTCCGCGTGCCTACCACCGCACGCCGGAGATGCACCTGCGCGAAGGGTCGCTGGTGGCTGACCGGGGGCGTCATAACATCGGCTACCTGAAAGACATCACGCCATACGGGGCGACATTCCAGCCGCTCGACCTGAAAGGATACCAGAAGGAAAAGGCGTTGTTGTATGTGTCGCTGCGTGACGCCTACGAGCGTCTGTACCGTTATGAATCGCTCCGGCGCGAGGCAAATGTTCCGTGGCGAGAGCATCTGAATACCTGTTACGATGAGTTTGTCATGCGCTACGGCAACCTCAACGCCAAGCAGAACGTGAAGTTAGTGATGATGGATGCGGGCGGGCGCGACATCCTTTCGCTGGAACGGATGGAAAACGGAAAGTTCGTCAAGGCGGACATCTTCGAGCATCCTGTTTCCTTCGCGGTGGAGAGCCATGCCAACGTAGGCTCTCCCGAAGAAGCCCTGTCTGCGTCGCTCAACAAATATGGTACGGTCAATCTCGACTATATGCGGGAGATAACCGACAGCACGGCGGAGGATTTGCTCACTGCCCTGCAAGGGCGCATCTACTACAATCCGCTCGTGACCGGTTACGAAATCAAAGACCGTTTCATCGCCGGAAATGTCATAGAGAAAGCGGAACGCATAGAGGCATGGATGGGTGACAATCCCGAAAATGAGCGTATGCCGGAGGTGAAGCAGGCGTTGGAGGCTCTGAAAGATGCCGAGCCGCAGCGCATCGCCTTCGAGGATCTGGACTTCAATTTCGGGGAACGCTGGATTCCGACGGGTGTCTATGCCGCCTACATGAGCCGGCTGTTCGACACGGAGGTGAAAATCGCCTATTCCGCAAGCATGGACGAGTTTTCGGTGGTGTGCGGCTACCGCACCATGAAAATCACGGACGAGTTTCTGGTGAAGGGGTATTACCGGAACTATGACGGTATGCACCTCCTAAAACACGCCCTGCACAACACCTGCCCTGACATGATGAAGTCCATCGGCAAGGACGAGCATGGCAACGACATCAAGATGCGCGACAGCGAGGGAATACAACTCGCCAACGCCAAGATTGACGAGATACGAAACGGCTTCTCCGAATGGCTCGAAGAGCAGTCGCCGCAGTTCAAGGAGCGGCTTGTGACGATGTATAACCGCAAGTTCAACTGTTTCGTGCGCCCGCGCTACGACGGCTCCCATCAGACCTTTCCCGACCTCAACCTGAAAGGGCTGGCAAGCCGGGGTATCAAGAGCGTCTATCCCTCACAGATGGATTGCGTCTGGATGTTGAAACAGAACGGCGGCGGAATTTGCGACCACGAGGTGGGAACCGGTAAGACGCTGATAATGTGCATCGCCGCGCATGAGATGAAGCGTCTGAATTTGGCACACAAGCCGATGATTATCGGGCTGAAAGCCAACGTTGCGGAGATTGCAGCCACCTATCAGGCGGCATATCCCAACGCACGTATTCTGTACGCTTCGGAGAAGGACTTTTCGACCGCCAACCGTGTGCGCTTCTTCAATAATATAAAGAACAACGACTACGATTGCGTCATCATGTCGCACGACCAGTTCGGCAAGATACCGCAGTCGCCGGAATTGCAGCAGCGCATCCTGCAAGCAGAGCTTGACACGGTGGAGGAAAACCTCGAAGTGCTACGGCAGCAGGGAAAGAACGTGTCGCGGGCGATGCTGAAAGGATTGGAGAAGCGCAAGCACAACCTTGAAGCGAAGCTGGAGAAGGTGGAACACGCCATAAAGTCACGCACGGACGACGTGGTGGATTTCAAGCAGATGGGCATCGACCACATCTTCATAGATGAGAGCCACCAGTTCAAGAATCTGACTTTCAACACGCGCCACGACCGTGTGGCGGGATTGGGAAACAGCGAGGGAAGCCAGAAGGCACTTAACATGCTCTTTGCCATACGCACCATACAGGAGCGCACAGGAAAAGACTTGGGTGCGACCTTCCTCTCCGGCACGACTATCAGCAACTCACTGACTGAATTGTACCTGCTGTTCAAGTACCTGCGCCCGAAGGAGCTGGAACGGCAGGACATAAGGTGTTTCGACGCTTGGGCGGCGATATTTGCCAAGAAGACGACGGATTTTGAATTTAACGTGACGAACAATGTGGTCCAGAAGGAGCGTTTCCGCTACTTCATCAAAGTGCCGGAGCTTGCCGCCTTCTATAATGAAATCACGGACTACCGCACGGCGGAGGATGTGGGCGTTGACCGTCCTGCCAAGAACGAGATACTGCACCATATACCGCCCACGCCGGAACAGGAGGACTTCATACAGAAACTGATGCAGTTCGCCAAGACGGGCGATGCCACCTTGTTGGGCAGGCTGCCGCTTTCGGAAACGGAAGAAAAGGCGAAGATGCTCATCGCCACGGACTATGCCCGGAAAATGGCACTCGACATGCGCATGATAGACCCGAATTACGAAGATCATCCCGACAACAAAGCGAGTCACTGTGCCAAGATGATCGCGGAGTATTATCAAAAATACGACGCCCAGAAAGGCACGCAGTTCGTTTTCTCTGATTTGGGGACATACCAGCCGGGCGACGGGTGGAACGTCTATTCGGAAATCAAGCGCAAACTGACGGAGGACTACGGTATACCGCCAAGCGAGGTGCGCTTCATTCAGGAGTGCAAGACCGACAAGGCGCGGAAGGCGGTGATAGACGCCATGAACGCCGGGACGGTGCGTGTGCTGTTCGGCTCTACCTCTATGCTCGGAACGGGTGTGAACGCCCAGAAACGGTGTGTGGCTATCCATCATCTCGATACGCCGTGGCGACCGTCCGACTTGCAACAGCGTGACGGACGCGGAGTTAGGGCAGGTAATGAGATTGCCAAACATTTCGCCGGGAACAACGTGGATGTAATCATCTACGCGGTGGAGAAGTCACTGGACAGCTACAAGTTCAACCTCCTGCACTGCAAGCAGACTTTCATAAGCCAGCTCAAAAGCGGTGCGATGGGTGCGCGTACCATCGACGAGGGGGCAATGGACGAAAAATCGGGCATGAATTTCTCGGAATACATGGCGTTGCTCTCCGGCAATACCGACCTGTTGGACAAGGCGAAACTGGAAAAGCGGATCGCATCGCTCGAAGGGGAACGCAAGTCGTTCAACAAGGGCAAGCGTGATTCGGAGTTCAAGCTGGAGTCAAAGACCGGCGAGTTGCGCAACAACACGGCTTTCATAGATGCCATGACGGAGGACTGGAACCGCTTCCTGTCGGTGGTGCAGACCGACAAGGAGGGCAACCGCCTTAATATAATAAAGGTGGACGGAGTGGATTCCGCCGATGAGAAGGTCATCGGAAAGCGTTTGCAGGAGATAGCCAAGAATGCCACGACCGGAGGGTTGTACACGCAGGTCGGTGAACTTTACGGTTTTCCGATAAAGGTGGTGAGCGAAAGGATACTCAAAGAGGGATTGGAGTTCACCGACAACCGCTTCGTGGTCGAGGGGAACTACAAGTACACCTACAACAACGGGCATCTGGCGATGGCTGACCCGTTGGCCGCCGCCCGCAACTTCCTCAACGCGATGGAGAGGATACCCTCCATCATCGACCAGTACAAGGCGAAGAACGAGGTGCTGGAGATGGAGATACCGCAGTTACAGGAGATAGCGGGTAAGGTGTGGAAGAAGGAGGACGAGCTGAAGCAGTTGAAGTCCGAACTTGCCGCCCTTGACCGAAAAATTCAGCTGGAGCTTGCGCCACCCACGCCCGAAGTCGCAGAAAAGGAGAATGAAGGGCAACAGCTCAAGCCGGAAGCGGAAGATGTGAGGAACAGGCAGGCGCAATATCCCGAAAATGCACCGCCGCAGATACGCAGTCCGGCGGATAGTATCGTTGCCAACCATGTCATAATCGGGCGTCCGGGACTGTATGCCAAGGAGGAAACCCGGTCCAAAGGATTGAAAATATAACCTAAGGAATTTTATCTGAAGTATTAATAAGGGCTATCCCAAAAGGTCTAAAAGTAAATTTTATCCTTTCTGCAAGTATCTATAGGATGGCAACTGCATTTTTTTCTTTTTGGGCAGCCCTTATTAAAATTTATTCTTATTTTAGGTTATATACATTCATGTCCATTTATGTAAAAAATTCCTGCTGACCTTGTTTATGTCTTGTCAGTCACCATTTGCAAAACCATATTTGACCCTCAAAGAGGCTGAATTTGATAAGTAACTTGCTACATACTCATAATAAGGAGCTAAATAGAACACGAATGGGAAATACACAAATGCTAAACTAAAGAAGATATTGGCCAAAATAAACGCTATACCGAGAGAGAAACTTGATTTTTCAACTTCCTAAAACGGTGTTGTTCAAACATTTCTACTTATTTGTACTTGCCAGTTGAACCTACGCTTCCCTAATAAAATGTCTATGGTAAAAAGTTAAAAAATCCTCCCACTTTTGTTAGATATATTTTTTTGTGTAATTTTGTAATCGTTATGCGGCAGTAATAATATACATATTAATACGAGTTAGTAATCCTGTAGTTCTCATATGCTACGAGGAGGTATTAAAAGGTGCGTTTCGACAATGCATCTACTGTAGTATATTATTGCTTAATCCAAATGAATATTATAAATTTAGGAATTCTTGCTCACATTGATGCAGGAAAAACTTCCGTAACCGAGAATCTGCTGTTTGCCAGTGGAGCAACGGAAAAGTGCGGCCGTGTGGATAATGGTGACACCATAACGGACTCTATGGATATAGAGAAACGTAGAGGAATTACTGTCCGGGCTTCTACGACATCTATTATCTGGAATGGAGTGAAATGCAATATCATTGACACTCCGGGACACATGGATTTTATTGCGGAAGTGGAGCGGACATTCAAAATGCTTGATGGAGCAGTCCTCATCTTATCCGCAAAGGAAGGCATACAAGCGCAGACAAAGTTGCTGTTCAGTACTTTACAAAAGCTGCAAATCCCGACAATTATATTTATCAATAAGATTGACCGTGCCGGTGTGAATTTGGAGCGTTTGTATATGGATATAAAAACAAATCTGTCGCAAGATGTCCTGTTTATGCAAACTGTTGTCGATGGATCGGTTTATCCGGTTTGCTCCCAAACATATATAAAGGAAGAATACAAAGAATTTGTATGCAACCATGACGACGATATATTAGAACGATATTTGGCGGATAGCGAAATTTCACCGGCTGATTATTGGAATACGATAATCGCTCTTGTGGCAAAAGCCAAAGTCTATCCGGTGCTACATGGATCAGCAATGTTCAATATCGGTATCAATGAGTTGTTGGACGCCATTTCTTCTTTTATACTTCCTCCGGCATCAGTCTCAAACAGACTTTCAGCTTATCTCTATAAGATAGAGCATGACCCCAAAGGGCATAAAAGAAGTTTTCTTAAAATAATTGACGGAAGTCTGAGACTTCGAGACGTTGTAAGAATCAACGATTCGGAAAAATTCATCAAGATTAAAAATCTAAAGACTATTTATCAGGGCAGAGAGATAAATGTTGATGAAGTGGGTGCCAATGATATCGCGATTGTAGAAGATATAGAAGATTTTCGAATCGGAGATTATTTAGGTGCTAAACCTTGTTTGATTCAAGGATTATCTCATCAGCATCCCGCTCTCAAATCCTCCGTCCGGCCAAATAAGCCCGAAGAGAGAAGCAAGGTGATATCCGCTCTGAATACATTGTGGATTGAAGACCCGTCTTTGTCCTTTTCCATAAACTCATATAGTGATGAATTGGAAATCTCGTTATATGGTTTGACCCAAAAGGAAATCATACAGACATTGCTGGAAGAACGATTTTCCGTAAAGGTCCATTTTGATGAGATCAAGACTATCTACAAAGAACGACCTATAAAAAAGGTCAATAAGATTATTCAGATCGAAGTACCACCCAACCCTTACTGGGCCACAATAGGGCTGACTCTTGAACCCTTACCGTTAGGGGCAGGGTTGCAAATCGAAAGTGACATCTCCTATGGTTATCTGAACCATTCTTTTCAAAATGCCGTTTTTGAAGGGATTCGTATGTCTTGCCAATCTGGTTTACATGGATGGGAAGTGACAGATCTGAAAGTAACTTTTACTCAAGCCGAGTATTATAGCCCGGTAAGTACACCTGCTGATTTCAGACAGCTGACCCCTTATGTCTTCAGGCTGGCTTTGCAACAGTCAGGTGTGGACATTCTCGAACCGATGCTCTGTTTTGAGTTGCAGATACCCCAAGTAGCGAGTTCCAAAGCTATTACAGATTTGCAAAAACTGATGTCTGAGATTGAAGACATCAGTTGTAATAATGAGTGGTGTCATATTAAAGGGAAAGTTCCATTAAATACAAGTAAAGACTATGCCTCAGAAGTAAGTTCGTACACTAAGGGCTTAGGCATTTTTATGGTTAAGCCATGTGGGTATCAAATAACAAAAGACGGTTATTCTGATAATATCCGCATGAACGAAAAAGATAAACTTTTATTCATGTTCCAAAAATCAATGTCATTAAAATAATGGAGCGGTCAGGAAATTTCTATAAGGCAATACGGTTGGGATATATACTTATCTCCATTCTTATCGGATGTATGGCATATAATAGCCTCTATGAATGGCAGGAGATAGAAGCATTAGAACTTGGCAATAAAAAAATAGACGAGCTCCGAAAAGAAATAAACAATATCAATATTCAAATGATAAAATTTTCTCTATTGGGTGAAACAATACTGGAATGGAACGATAAAGATATCGAGCATTACCATGCACGGCGTATGGCAATGGACAGTATGCTCTGCCGTTTCAAGGCCACCTATCCAGCAGAGCGCATCGATAGTGTGCGCAGTCTTTTAGAGGATAAGGAACGACAGATGTTCCAGATAGTCCGGTTAATGGATGAACAACAATCTATTAACAAGAAGATAGCCAATCAAATTCCGGTTATTGTACAGAAAAGTGTGCAGGAACAGTCCAAAAAGCCAAAACGAAAAGGTTTCTTAGGCATA
This sequence comes from Bacteroides sp. D22, assembly GCF_000163675.1. Classification (NCBI taxonomy): domain Bacteria; kingdom Pseudomonadati; phylum Bacteroidota; class Bacteroidia; order Bacteroidales; family Bacteroidaceae; genus Bacteroides; species Bacteroides sp. D22. The sequence continues at coordinate 72,878 of NZ_GG774819.1, forward strand.
TTCGGCAAAAAAAAGGAAGTAACTCCAGCAGTATCAACCACTATCCTTCATTCGGTCAATAGAAACGTAATCAGCGAACAGAAAGTGCAGGATCGCCAATTGTCGGAACAAGCCGACAGCCTTGCAGCTCGTAATGCAGAACTTAACAGACAACTGCAAGAATTGATTTGCCAAATAGAAGAAAAGGTACAAACCGAACTGCAAAGCCGGGAAAACGAAATAGTTGCCATGCGTGAAAAGTCATTTATGCAAGTAGGCGGTTTAATGGGATTCGTTCTTCTATTGTTGTTAATTTCCTACATCATCATACATCGTGATGCAAAAAGCATTAAACAATACAAGCACAAGACAACTGATTTGATAAGGCAACTGGAACAATCCGTACAACGGAACGAGGCACTGATAACGTCAAGGAAGAAGGCGGTACATACTATCACCCATGAACTGCGCACACCGCTGACAGCAATAACAGGCTATGCCGGACTGATACGGAAAGAACAGTGTGAGGATAAGTCCGGGCAGTATATCCAAAACATACTGCAATCCTCCGACCGTATGCGGGATATGCTTAACACTTTGCTTGACTTCTTCCGCCTGGACAACGGCAAGGAACAGCCCCGTCTGTCACCCTGCCGGATTTCAGCAATCACGCACACACTTGAAACGGAGTTCATGCCTGTTGCCGTGAACAAAGGGCTGTCCTTGTCCGTGAAGACTGGACACGATGCCATTGTATTGACCGACAAAGAGCGAATAATACAAATCGGGAATAACCTGCTGTCAAACGCTGTCAAGTTCACAGAAGAAGGCGGTGTTTCTTTGATTACTGAATATGATAATGGAGTTCTGACACTGGTCGTTGAAGATACAGGTACAGGCATGACAGAAGAGGAACAGAAACAAGCGTTCGGTGCGTTTGAACGTCTATCAAATGCCGCCGCAAAGGAGGGTTTCGGGCTTGGGCTTGCCATAATGCGTAATATTGTGTCGATGCTTGGCGGAACAATCCGTTTAGACAGCAAGAAAGGGAAAGGCAGTCGTTTCACAGTTGAAATTTCTATGCAGGAAGCTGAAGAACAGCTTGGATATACAAGCAATACACCTGTTTATCATAACAATAAATTCCATGATGTTGTCGCCATTGACAATGATGAGGTATTACTTCTGATGCTGAAAGAGATGTATTCCCAAGAAGGAATACACTGCGACACTTGCACCGATGCTGCGGCACTGATGGAAATGATACGCCAGAAAGAATACAGCCTGTTGCTGACAGACTTGAATATGCCCGATATAAACGGTTTCGAATTGCTGGAACTGTTGCGTTCGTCCAACGTGGGCAATTCACCAACAATCCCGGTGGTTGTGGCAACCGCTTCGGGCAGTTGTAACAAAGGGGAACTATTGGCAAAAGGCTTTGCCGGATGCCTGTTCAAACCGTTCTCCATATCGGAACTGATGGAGGTTTCCGACAGGTGTGCCATAAAAGCGACACCGGACGGGAAACCGGACTTTTCCGCCTTATTGTCCTATGGCAATGAAGCCGTCATGCTGGAAAAGTTGATAACTGAAACAGAAAAGGAAATGCAGGCGGTACGGGATGCAGCAAAAGAAAAAGACCTGCAAAAGCTGGATTCCCTGATCCACCACCTGCGCAGTTCGTGGGAGGTGCTCCGTGCCGACCAACCGCTGAATGTACTTTACGGATTGCTTCGTGGCGATGCTCTCCCGGATGGTGAAGCGTTAAGCCATGCCGTGACTGCCGTGCTGGATAAGGGAGTGGAAATAATACGGTTGGCAGAAGAGGAAAGGAGAAAATACGAAGATGAATAAGACAAAAATAATTGTGGTGGAAGACAACATCGTGTATTGCGAATATGTCTGCAATATGCTGTCACGGGAGGGCTACCGCAATATGAAGGCTTACCACCTCTCAACCGCGAAGAAACATCTGCAACAGGCAACAGATAATGATATCGTGGTTGCCGACCTGCGTCTGCCTGACGGCAGTGGCATAGACCTTTTGTGCTGGATGCGAAAGGAGGGAAAGATGCAGCCCTTCATCATTATGACCGACTACGCCGAAGTTAATACCGCCGTGGAAAGCATGAAACTCGGCTCGATAGACTATATTCCCAAACAGCTTGTGGAGGATAAACTTGTCCCCCTGATCCGTTCCATACTGAAAGAACGTCAGGCAGGACAACGCCGTATGCCTATATTCGCCCGTGAAGGTTCCGCCTTTCAGAAAATCATGCACCGCATAAGGCTGGTAGCCGCCACCGATATGAGCGTGATGATATTTGGTGAGAACGGCACGGGCAAGGAGCATATTGCCCACCTGTTGCATGACAAGAGCAAACGTGCAGGCAAGCCATTTGTGGCGGTGGACTGCGGTTCACTCTCCAAAGAGCTTGCACCGTCGGCTTTCTTCGGACACGTCAAAGGTGCATTTACAGGTGCGGACAATGCCAAGAAAGGATATTTCCATGAGGCGGAAGGCGGCACGTTGTTTCTGGACGAGGTAGGAAACCTCGCGTTGGAAACCCAACAGATGTTGCTCCGTGCCATACAGGAGAGGCGGTATCGCCCGGTCGGAGACAAGGCAGACCGGAATTTCAATGTCCGCATCATCGCTGCTACCAATGAAGATTTGGAGGTATCGGTGAATGAAAAGCGTTTTCGGCAGGATCTTCTGTACCGCCTGCACGACTTCGGGATAACCGTTCCTCCGTTGCGTGACTGTCAAGAAGACATTATGCCGCTGGCAGAGTTCTTCCGTGATATGGCAAACAGAGAGCTGGAGTGTAGCGTGAGCGGGTTCAGTTCCGAAGCACGTAAAGCGTTGCTGACACACGCATGGCCGGGCAACGTGCGGGAACTTCGGCAGAAAGTTATGGGTGCTGTATTGCAGGCGCAGGAAGGTGTTGTCATGAAAGAGCATCTGGAACTTGCCGTGACGAAACCGACCTCTACTGTCAGCTTCGCCTTGCGCAATGACGCGGAGGATAAGGAGCGGATATTGCGTGCGTTGAAACAGGCAAACGGCAACCGGAGTGTCGCCGCAGAACTGCTCGGCATAGGCAGGACAACACTATACAGCAAACTTGAAGAGTATGGACTTAAATATAAATTCAAGCAATCATAGCCCGTAATTCACTGAATTTGGCTATCTTTGCATAACATTTGAGAAAAACGGCGATTGGCAGGAGCTTTTCGCCGCCAACATATAGGATAAGACCGCAAGGCGTTTCAAGCGAAAATCTGGTAAATTGGAACTACGGAGACGATTGCGTGATGCTTATGCTATGCTTACGCATAGCGTGCATTCACGTACTCTCCGTAAAGGCTTTACCAGAGCCATCGCTTGAAGGTAGTGTGAATTGCACGCTACTTTTTTACCCTTGCCTAACGAAAGGAAACGATTATGGGTAAAGTTCAGATTCTCGCCGTACTGACGATGGACGGATGTCTTTCTTCAGAGTTATATGATAAAGCACATCAGGATTTGTGCCTTGACCGTTGCGGTCTTGATGAAATCAGGAAGAAAGCCTTTTACCGTGTGACACCGGACTATTCCATTTCAATGCTGCACGAATGGAGAAAAGACTGCACAAACATCCGTTACCTCGCGGAAGCCACACCGGACACGGCAGACTATATAAACGGACTGCTGCGGATGCACGCTGTGGATGAAATCATACTATACACCGTTCCTTTCATATCCGGAAGCGGACGACATTTTTTTAAGTCGGCTCTGCCAGAGCAACACTGGACGCTTTCCTCTTTGAAAAGCTATCCCAACGGTGTATGTCGCATTATCTATATCCTTGATAAAAAAGCAAGATAGCCAAAATGTGCGGCAAGCATACATTTCTATTTTCAGGAATAGAATAAATGTTCCGATTACAAACAATTTAAGTCGGAGATAATTTGTCCTTGTGAAAAAATACTGAATTTTATACCTCTGAAATCCAGCACTTTGTAAAATTGAGTGTTGGATTTTTTATTTTCTGCCGCGTTTTTTGCCAATTATATTCATGTGCGCACGCAGAAAACAAAGTGTAATTTTCAAAATTGACAGAACCATGAATTATTTCTTGCTGGCGGAAACCGACTTTTTCCGCCTGATAAACGAAGCCGGCGACTGCAATATGGAAACGGCATACACGGCTTTCGCCACCCAAGTGATCGAACTGTGCAACGGCGGCATGGACATGAACCTTACCGTCATCGCGCTTGCCTACATCGAAATCGAGTTGCAGCACCATCCCGTACGTAATCTGTCAGAAGAAAAAAGAGAGATTGCCGCCTACGTCAGCAAGGCTCTGTCTTTCGTAAGAAAGATGCAGAAATTCCTTGCCACGCCCCAAGTGCCACCACTAATATCCGCCAACAACGCAACAGAAACCACCGCCAGCCTTCTTCAATGGACGGGCAATGCCATCGACCTCGTGGAACTTATCTACGGCATAGACGTGATGGGCTGCATCAACAACGGCAATATGCCGCTCAAACAGCTCGCCCCACTTCTCTATAAGATATTCGGGGTTGATTCTAAAGACTGCTACCGCTTCTACACTGATATCAAACGCCGGAAGAACGAAAGCCGCACCTATTTCATTGACAGGATGCAGGAAAAACTGAACGAGAGAATGTTGCGTGATGAGGAGTTGGAGCGGATGAGAAAATAAAAAAATATCCATTACATATGAGAAGACAGGAATACTCGTATCCTGTCTTTTTATTTTCATTTAATTATATATTAATTAGCACAATATATGTGAGTTTTTCATTCCTATAAGGACAAATTTCAGAAACGTATGTCTGGTAAATTATTGAGTCATCATAGTATGAACATATATCATTACTAAAAACAATGAAACAACTTCCATAAGATTGTGGTTGTAAAAATCGCCATTTAATAGCCCGTTTTTTTTGTAAAATTCGCCAATTAAAAAAATATGATTATCTTTGCATTATATTTTATAAGGTATGGAAACAGTAAATAGAATACTTCAAGAGAAGATTACAGCACGAATCGCGCCCAATAAAGCAGTACTGATTTTTGGTGCTCGCCGTGTTGGTAAAACGGTAATGATGCGTAAAATTGTGGACAACTATTCAGGTAGGACGATGATGCTCAACGGCGAAGACTACGACACATTAGCACTATTGGAGAATCGCTCAATAGCCAATTATCGGCATTTATTGGATGGTATTGATTTGCTGGCTATTGATGAGGCACAGAACATACCACAAATCGGTAGTATTCTGAAGTTGATAGTTGATGAAATACCGGGAATAAGTGTCTTGGCAAGTGGTTCTTCGTCATTCGATTTGCTGAATAAGACTGGTGAACCGTTGGTCGGCCGCAGTACGCAATTTCTCCTTACACCATTCTCGCAACGGGAAATCGCACAGACGGAAACGGCACTTGAAACCCGCCAGAACCTCGAAGCGCGCTTGATTTACGGTTCCTATCCCGAAGTAGTAATGATGGAGAACTATGAACGTAAAACAGACTACCTACGTGATATTGTCGGTGCATACCTGCTTAAAGATATCTTAGCAATTGACGGCTTAAAAAATTCGAGCAAGATGCGCGATCTACTGCGATTGATAGCTTTTCAGTTGGGCAGCGAAGTTTCTTACGAAGAGTTAGGTAAACAACTCGGCATGAGCAAGACGACCGTTGAAAAATACCTCGACCTATTGGAAAAGGTCTTCGTTATCTATCGTCTGGGGGCTTATTCGCGTAACCTACGCAAGGAGGTTACAAAAGCTGGCAAGTGGTACTTCTACGACAACGGCATTCGCAATGCCATTATCGGGGCTTTCTCACCGCTGGCCATTCGGCAGGATGTCGGTGCGCTGTGGGAGAACTACATCATCGGAGAGCGGCGCAAAGCGAACTTCAATGAGGGACTGCACAGGGAGTTCTATTTCTGGCGCACCTACGACAAACAGGAAATCGACCTGATTGAGGAGAGTGCCGACAGTCTTACCGCCTTGGAGTTCAAGTGGGGAAATAAAATGCCGGCCGCACCGAAAGCCTTCCAAGAAGCCTATCCCTATGCCGAGTTTCATGTGGTAAATCGGGAGAATTATTTGGAGTTCGTATAATCAATAAATTACGTATATGGAAACAAAACTACAATCCAAACAGCAATATCCGCGGTTTATCCAAAATAAACCGTGTGGTATTGACAAATTCGATGGAGGTTCGCAAGAAAGGTTGGCAAAAACTATTGCTCGCCATTTTTGTCAGAATGATTCATTGGATGAGGAATGTACTTTACCTCGAATTATCGGCATCGAAGGTATTTGGGGATCTGGAAAATCCAACGTGGTTAAAATGTTGGAACGTGAATTATCAGACGACTATTACTTTTTTGAGTATGACGCATGGGGACATCAAGAGGACTTGCAACGCCGCTCTATATTGGAATTGCTTACAAGCAAACTTATTGATGATGGTATCCTATCTGGAAATGCAACAATAAAAGTCAAAGGTGGAGGTACGAAAACCGTATCATGGTCTGAAAAGCTGAAATATTTATTAGCCCGTAAAACGGAGACCGTAACCGAAAAATATCCCCTTATCAGTAATGGTATGGTTGCGGCATTTTTGGTTGCAGTTTTAACTCCGATATTTACATTTATTGCGTATGCAGTAAAACCTACACCCACAACATGGTGGTTTTCTTTATTGTCTATTATCATAGCTGCACTGCCAGTTCTTATTGCATTGTGCGTTTGGAAATGGGCATATAGCAAAGATCATAAATATGGATGGAGTTATATGTTAGCTATTTATCAAGATAAAGTCGAAAAGGACGTTTGCTATGAGACTTTGAGCGAAGACGAACCAACGGTTTACGAGTTCAAAACATGGATGCAAGACATTTCTGATTTTATCAAGGAAAAAGGACAACGTAAATTAGTCCTTGTTTTTGACAACATGGATCGTCTCCCCGCTGAAAAAGTAAAAGAATTATGGTCTTCTATCCATACGTTCTTCGCCGATAGCGGTTTTGAAAATGTTTGGGCTGTTATTCCTTTCGATGAAACACATTTAGCTTGTGCATTCGGAGATGAGACCGACGAACAAACGAAACAACTGACCAAGTATTTTATCAATAAAACTTTCCCTATTGTTTATCGTGTTGCTCCTCCTGTTATTACCGACTATCGAAGTATATTCAACAAACTGTTTGTTGAAGCATTTGGAGAAACAGAAAATGAAGCGAAAGAAACTATAAATCGGATATTCAGATTGGTAAATCCTAATGCCAATGTTAGGGAAATTATATCATATATCAATGAGATGGTCGCTCTTAAACAAGAGTGGTGTAACGAAATTTTGATGATAAACATAGCATTGTTCTGTTTGAAGAAGACGGATATTCTGGCAAATCCAGTAGAACAAATATTGTCCGGCGACTATCTGAATGGCATTCAAACAATAATTAACAATGATCTGCAAACACAACGCGAAATTGCAGCTTTGGTATATGGTGTCGATGTTGAAGATGCTCGACAAATTCCATTGAAAAAATATATTGAAGGCTGCATCAACGGAGAAGAAGACCACGACATAAATCAATATGCAGAGACTAATAAACAATTTGACACTGTATTAGAAGAAGTTATACAATGTATGGACAATGCGCTTATCGATAAGATTATACATTGTTTGCATAAATTAACTCGAAAGAGCGATGTTATTCTGCGTGTATGGCAAAGAATAGCACAATTGAAATTAAAAGAATCCATAGAGAAGCAGGTGTTCCCTGTCGAATACCAAGAACTGCTGTTGCATTTAGACACGGAAAGCCAAAACCATGTGATTGCTCAATTATATAAGAAGATAGTTCGGTTCAATGACTTCAATGGCGGCGACTATTTCAAAACGTTAGATGCAATAGACAGGTTTATTGCGCAAAATAAGTTGGCGTGCGATTTTACGTCATTGATTGAAGCAAAAACAGTCAAGCCAAATACATTTATCGATTATATTCAAGCTGCAAATGCAACAGATGCTGCCTATCGGGATAACGCGACAACTAAAGCATATAAATATTATCAAGTAGCAACAAATTCGGAGGCGCTCGATAATTATTTGGCAAACTTACTACCCGATAATTTCGACCATGCAGATATTGTAAAAACGTTAAAAGATAATTCTACCTATACGTTTCCAACGCTTTTGCAAGCGATCACGAATTGCATTGATGAACAGAATGTAAATAAAGATAATATAGGGGCTATATTTACAACCTATCGTTTATTGGCATCTGACGAAGAAAGACCTTTACCTGTAACGTTAGATTCAACCTACATAAATCAGTTGCATTCTGAATTAGAAACTGATGGCCGAAACATTAAAGAGTCTGGATATTACGATTTAGTCGCCATGCAATTGGCACATGGTCATTCCGTTTCCTTAATAGAGGGTGGAGATATAAAATATGTTGCAGAACTCATGGACTATTATGTGGATCATGGAGACTTATTAGTAAATAGTGTGGGATGGAATATACCGCTATTAAATGAAACACTACAATACATGGTAAATCATAAACTTGGCTATAAATTATTGCTCTCAGACATATTGCCCCAATTTGAAGATATTAAGAACAGAATAGGTGTAACGGATGAGGTATTTATCGAGCATTTAGCAGAGTGGAATACCGATTTGGATAAGTATATCACTAAGAACAATATTAAAGATGTAATTCCTGACGCATCTTTTTACGATTTGACCACTAAAATAAGCAATGTCCTGACCGATCATATCAATAAAATAGCGTTCGAAGCGTTGTCTGAAATAAGTGTTGATACATTATACGCCCAAAGAACAGCACATACATCATATTATTGGTTTGTCGCAATAAAACATTTACTGGCTAAAATCAAATCCTTGCCAGATAACTTGACTGAATTTGGCAAAAAGATTCTGATGGATATTGCTTCTGGAACTCAAAGTTTGAATCCTTTCCCTAATTGTTTCAAGAATATAGTTGAAAGATTGGATAAACGAAAAATTAAATCGACAGTTACCGATATAAGAAATGATTTCTGCATCGGTAAAAAGACTATCAATGCAATAAAGTTTCAATTTTTCGAAACATGGCTTAGATCGCATGGTAATTTGAAAAGTCAAGCTGGAGACGTTATTGATAAAATAGTGAAACCTGTAATTTCCGATGGGGCATGCCGTTCATTGATTCTGCAAAACAAAGATTTTTATATGGATTTAATAAATACAGCAGGGGATGATGCTTATGAATTGAAAAAGAGTCTCCGAAACCTCATACAAAAAGATTCAGATCCGCAATTGGTTAAATTTGTCAATTCGATAGATTCAGTACCTGAGGTTGAAACCGCGTAAGTATTTGTCTAACAAGTCCGAATTTTACGATTTTACCCGTCAGAACTGAAGTGCCCCCCAAAAAAATTGTATCCAACTTTTGGGGGTCACTTCAAACTTCGATAGGGATAATTTTCAATTTTGGGGACTTGTTAGACAGTCTCATTATCTGGTAGCAGTTTACACAGCACCGGATCGTTTTTGATACGCTCCAGTTCCTCCTGCACAATCTGCTTCACCTCTTCCTTGATGCGCCGGTAGTTCGCCTGCACCGTTTCCTTCATGCGGTCGTTGCCGTCCTCGTCCGTGAAGTTTGTAATGACGGGAATTTTCTTGTAGGCACTTTCTTCCCGTTTCACCTTTTCGGCATCCACCACAATCTCGCAATGAAAAATCTTCTGCTCGATACGCTCGTTGAAGTTGTCGGATACAGAACCGACAAACATTCCCTGCGTAAGCCCGGAAATCTTACTCGGTGGAATGAGCGCGTCCATCTGCGTGTTGATGGAGGTGGAAACATCCTGCCGGTTGATGGAGATGGACTGCCGTTTCTGCAACACCTTACCGAACCGCTCGGAGAGCGTCTTGGCTGTTTCCCCCACCACCTGACCGGAGAAAATATTGCCGACAGTGTTCATCACCACTTTCGCCTCTTTGTCCCCGTAGTCACGCACTAACTGGCTGAAATCCTGAAAGCCCAGACACACGGCAACCTTGTTGCTTCGGGCGGTAGCTATAAGATTGTCCAACCCTTTGAAGTATATTGTGGGCAACTCGTCGATGATGACCGATGACTTCAGCATCCCCTTCTTGTTGATGAGCTTCACGATACGGGAATTATACAGACCGAGTGCCGCACCGTAGATATTCTGACGGTCGGGATTGTTACCCACGCAGAGGATTTTCGGCTCTTCGGGATTGTTGATGTCCAGCGTAAACTCGCTGTCTGACATCACCCAGTAGAGCTGCGGTGAAATCATCCTCGAAAGCGGGATTTTTGCCGACGCTATCTGACCCATGAGCTGCTCCGCAGCCCCTCCAAGCCACGCATCCATGAACGGCGAAAGGTAGTTCTCCAGCTCCGGATAAGAGGTCAGTATCGGAAATATATCCTCGTAACGGCGGTTCAGAAACTCGATAGCATGGGGAAACGTGCAAAACTTCCCGTTCTGATAGATTTTGAGATACCAGATAATACTGGCAAACAGAATGATAGGTGACTCCACGAAGAAGTCGCCCTGCTTTTGCACCCACGTTTTATTGAGGTTGAGCATTATTGTGTAGGCACTCTCATAGGCATCCGTAATATCTTCCATAAAATCCGGGTGAATGGGATTGCACCGATGAGAGCGTCGCGGGTCGTCGAAGTTGATCACATAGAACTTCGGCTTTACCTTGTAGCCGTCCGGGTGGTTCAGCAAATGGTTGTAGGCAATAGTAGATAGGTCGGGATACTTGAAATCGTAGATGTATTGACTAAAGCCCTTTTCAATCTGTTGCTTGATAAAATTGTTTACCACGGCATAGGACTTGCCGCTGCCCGGCGTACCCAACACGATGGACGCACGGAAGGGATTAACTACATTGATCCAACCGTTGTTCCAGCGTTTCCTGTAATAGAAACGTGTCGGCAGATTGACCGAATACTCGCTTTCGATAAGCCTCGTTTCCTGCATGAAACTCTCGTTCTCGTTGTTGAAAACATCCTCCATCAAATTGTGTTTCAACAGGCGGCTCATCCACAGACCACCCATCAACAGGCAGACATAGCCCGTTCCAATGGTAAGGACATACAGTCCCGTCACCGCTTCAAGCGGCAGCGGCAGGGGCAGCAACCACCAGTTCAGGAAAAACAGCACGAACCCGACGGCAAATGCTGTCCAGATTCTCCCCCAAGTGATTTTCTCACCCTTGACACCCTTCGTACCCAGACAGGACAAGGCAAGCAAAAGGACGGAAAACAGCTTCGTGTAGAGAATGGAATGGAACAGCCCCGCCGTGCGGTCGAAGTTCAGAAGGATTTTGTCCACCACGCCGATGTTCACGCCCCACAGCCGGATGGCTTCGTAGCAGAACCAGTACACGTTCATGACCACTAAAATGATACTCACGGCACGCAGAAAATCCATGATTTTCGCCAATGCCCTCAAATCGTCTTCTTGTTGTGACATACATTGATTTTTTAATTGTTGATACTCTGATTACATACCCAAGCCCTTGCGTTTTTTCTTCTTTTTGCGCTTCATCGCCCGGATGAAAGCCTCTTCCTCGGCATCTACCGCCGGACCTTCGGGAGTGAGCAAGCCCATACCGCCCGATATATCTTCACTGTCGTAGGCGGTCTGCCCGTGTGCCTTGTCCGCAGCATCCACAGGGATGGATAGCGGTATCGGCGGTTGTCCGGCGTATGGCAGGGTGAAGTGTTCCTGCAAGGCATTCGCCGAAAGCTCCTTACCCATGCGCGAACCGTTCAGCACGCATCCCGTGCGGTGGTCGATGAAGGTAGCCCCATAGATGCGCCCTTCCTCTGTGTAGCGCAGTACGGTGTCGATGCCCTTCTCTTTGAGTTGGGATACAAATTTGTCCTTGTCATAAGTGCCTTGCAGCACGGAAAGGACGGTGCGTTTCGTCATGTCTGCCAGTTTCCTATCCTTGATTTCCGATTTGGAACGGACAAACTTCTTCTGTACGGCTTCATAGCCTGCGGACTTCCCGAAAAGCGAGGATTTGAACGGGTTGCCCACCTTGTTACCCTTGTCGTCCGTGACGGAATAGACCAGCCCGTGATACTCCCGTCCGCGCACGTTGCCCCTCGCTTCCTCCACCGTCATATTATATAAGGAAAGGAGCGCACGGTATTCGCCCATCGTCTGGAAACGGTACTGCCCATTCAGAGCCTTCACGGTGTTGCCTACCTGCTTCTTCACATCACCTGCCGATGCGGCCACCTTGCGCAACGGATTATCCAATCTCTGATTTTTACGTTCTGCCGGATGCAATCCGTACTTCTGTTCCAGTTCCCTGCGGATACGGTCGCTGCGGCGGTAGAGAAAATCCCGGTTGAGCCTTTTCCCGTTCTCGTCCACGTTGACCGTCACGATGTGCAGGTGGTGGCGGTCGATGTCCTCGTGCTTGAATACAAGATAAGGCTGGTTTCCGAAACCGAGTTTTTCCAGATACTCGCGGGCGATATTCTGCAACTCAATATCGGTCAGCACATCCTCCGGGTGCGGGTTGAGAGAGATATGCACCACCGGCTTCTCGATCTTCATCTGCGGTGGCAGGAAGGTGAGAAAACCCTCCATCGCCTTGCCTATGTCCACCGTTCCCGAACCGTCATTGTAGATGCGGTTGGTGGTGAGAAGCCGCCCCTGCGCCTCGTTAATCTTCTCCCCGTTGTAGGCAATCGCGCCGTACAACGAACTTCCTACACTGATTTTTGCGACCATTTTGCCTCCATTTCCCTTGAAAGTTCCACAATCCGGCGGCTCAGTTTCACGAGTTCGACGGTGTGTTGCTCTAATTTGTAGAGCAACGCCATCGCCTTTTTCTCTGAAAAATGCAGCCTCAGTTCCTTCACGACTTGGTTGTAATTCGTACCCACGGCACGGAATTGTGCATGAAAATCCGACAGTTTGGTGTAATAGTCCACCAACGTCTTGTCCACCTTCAGCACCTTGAACGGTTGCCCGAAGAAGTGCGCTTTGAGGAAAACAGACCGTGCATAGACACCCGATTTTCCGAACATGGCGAGGAAACGGTTGTGTTCCTCCTCGTTGAAACGGACGGTGTACCGGTACACCGCCGGATCAAGTTTGGGATTTCTCCCTGATTTGCTTTTCCTTTTCTCTTTCATATTACTTTGGATTTAGCGGATTGACGGCATAAGCCGCCGCTTCGGATTACAGCACCGCAGTTCTGAAAGGCTTCCCGACTTCGGAGGGAAAGCCCGCCCCCTGCAAGGGCAAGTGCTTTTCGTGGCTGCTCAAAATATTTTGAGCGGCTGAAAAGACATCTTGCTATGTTCAGGTGAACATAAAAATCCGTCAGGGGACGGATTGGGAAAATACCTTTCAGGACTCCGGGCCGCGCGTCATCGGCGAACCCTGCTGTCCGGGTGCAAAGTTACGCCCTTAAAGCGGTATCGGACAGATGCTTGACCCGGTCAATGACTGCCAACCGGCGCAACGTGCCGCCACTTGCCGGAGAAGTGATACAGGTTCCAAAATATACTTGTTTATTTGCAGCATGATTCAAGAAACGAACGATTTGAAGATATGATAAACGGAACATTCAAATACCCGGAAATCCGCTTCTTCGGATACTTGCCGAAACGGATACCCGAACCGTCGGAAACCCGGTTCTCCGACAATTCGGTGACGTATGGATTCAATGACTTCATGACGCAATGTCGTCAATCACCATTTGTCCGACGCACCGCTTCACCACAGAACCGGATACGCGACGACCCGCCTGCGTGTGTAGTCACGGAAGCGGATGGTGCGACAGCCAAATCCGTATGGAAACAGAAAAACAAATCATCAACAATTAAAATAAATGGAACTATGAGTAAGGAAATCTTCGTTGCATTCGCAACACAGAAAGGTGGCATCGGCAAATCCACTGTCACGGCACTTGCCGCCAGCTACCTGCACAACGTGAAAGGCTACAATGTCGCCGTCGTGGACTGCGACGACCCGCAGCACAGCATCCACGGGCTGCGCGAACACGAAATGGGGCTTATCGACAGCAGCACCTACTTCAAGGCTCTCGCTTGCGACCATTTCCGCCGGATCAAAAAGAACGCCTACACCATCGTCAAAAGCAATGCGGTGAACGCCCTCGACGATGCCGAGAGGATGATTGCCACTGAGGACGTGAAACCCGACGTGGTGTTCTTCGACATGCCCGGCACACTCCGAAGCAACGGCGTGATAAAGACGCTCTCGCAGATGGACTACATTTTCACTCCGCTGAGTGCCGACCGCTTTGTCGTGGAGAGTACCCTGAAATTCGTCACGATGTTCCGCGACAGGCTGATGACTACCGGACAGGCGAAAACAAAGGGGCTGCATCTGTTCTGGACGATGGTGGACGGCAGGGAGAGGAACGACTTGTACGGCATCTACGAGGAAGTGATAGCCGAAATGGGCTTTCCGGTACTTTCCACCCGCTTGCCCGACAGCAAGAAGTTCCGCCGTGACCTTTCGGAAGAGCGCAAGAGCGTTTTCCGCTCCACCATCTTCCCGATGGACACGGCACTGCTGAAAGGGAGTGGCATCCGGGAGTTTTCCGAAGAGATAAGCGACATCATCAGACCGCAGTGAGCATGGGCAGCAGGAAAGTGAACACGGAAGGCATCGACGAGGAACTGCTGTTAGCCTCCATCGGGCGGCGCACACAGGACGGGACACTGCGCCCCGCACAGGAAGTACCCGCAGCTGCACCGACCGAAGAGGACACCGCCGCACCGGAACCATCTCCTGTGCAACCCGTAACACGGGAAAAAGCGCAGAGGGAAAGTGGACGCCGGAAAAGGCAGGACGAGGACTACAACGAGCTATTCCTGCGCCGCAACGAGATAAAGACCCGCCAATGTGTCTATATCAGCCGTGACGTCCACGGCAAGATCCTCAGAATCGTGAACGACATCGCCGGAGGGGAAATCTCAGTAGGCGGATATGTGGATACCGTGCTGCGCCAGCATCTGGAACAGCACAAGGAGAGAATCAACGAACTGTACAAGAAACAACGTGAAGATCTGATTTGAAAATGGAAAAAGAAATGACACCGAATGAAAAAAGACCACAGCAAGACTGCGGAGGTATGTTTACCCAAGTGCAGGCGAGTGTGGAAATACTGTCGCCTGTCCCGGTAAGCGGCAAATGCAGTGAGAAGGACTATGAACGCCTGTTCATCCGCGACCCGGAAGTAAAGGCACGTGAGGGGAAGATGGCGTATGTGCGCCCGGAGTACCACGAGCGTATCATGCGTATCACCCGTGTAATCGGGCATGACCGGCTTACGCTGTCCGCTTACATCGACCATGTGCTGACGCACCACTTCAACCAGTGCGAAGATGCGATAAAGAGCCTTTATGCCCGAAATTACAATTCAGTATTCTAACCAAAAACGGAAGGATATGAATTACACAATCAGCATGACAGACATTCTGCTGGCGGTATCGGTCGGCTGCAACCTCTGGTTCCTGTTCCTGCTCCTTTACGAGCGCATCATGGACACGCGGATTGTCCGCTTCTTCAAGGGCATTGTCGGATTATGGCGGTCACTGGACGGGAATGAGGCTAAACGCATAGCGGCACACGAGGAAGTCCCTGCGGAAAAGGCGGACATCATCGGCAAGAGCCGTTTCAGGATGGCATCCACCCGGACAACCGCTGCCATACCGACGCAAGAAGCCGCCACTATTGAAAAAGGCATTGAGCTGTCGGAGGAAGAGGCTACTTTTGACGACGGAAAAACGGGAAACGCATCCCGCCCGGCACAAGTCCCGGAGGAAAAACTCGATGAGACCTTCACGAGCATACCGCCGGAGGAACTGGGATACGGGGACGACGAACCGGAAGAGGACGCCTCGGACACGCCACGGGCTTCGGGCAGCAGCTTTGACGAGATTGACGACGCCTGCAAGACCGCCAAAAACCCGGACGCGACACAGGCGGAACGTGAAAAGGCGGCTAAGGTGTTCACCGACATGGAGGGCACGGAGTTGTACGAGAAAATGATGGAAGGCTCTTCGGAGATAGGCATCCGCATCAAGGGGCTTATCGAGATTCGGCTGAAGAAATCTGAAAAGGAGTTCGTCGTGCCGGACAACATCGAGGAGTTCGACATTCGCAACTATGTATGACAACAATAAAAGAAATGAACATGAAAGAATGACATCAACCCACGCGGCGAGGAAACGCAAGGCGCATCCCCATCCGCAACGGACACGCCCACGTCCGTGGAAACAAACGGGCATCCACTAAAACCAAAGTAAAGAAACAAAGTATCAACCGCCCGACAAAGGACCATCCACCCTTTTGACGGCAAAAAACAAGAACAGTTTATGAACAAGAACATCTTGAAAAACAGAAAAGCAATCCTCTCCGCGGCACTTGTCATCGCCGCAACCGCCTCCGCTTTCGCGCAGGGAAACGGCATCGCGGGCATCAACGAAGCCACCTCTATGGTGAGTTCTTATTTCGACCCCGGAACTAAACTGATATACGCCATCGGTGCAGTCGTCGGGCTTATCGGGGGCGTAAAAGTGTACGGCAAGTTTTCATCGGGCGACCCCGACACCAGCAAGACAGCCGCCTCGTGGTTCGGCGCGTGCATCTTCCTGATTGTTGCCGCCACCATCCTGCGCTCATTCTTCCTTTAATAAATAATGTATGGCTGAATACCCAATCAACAAGGGTATCGGCCGTCCGGTAGAGTTCAAGGGCTTGAAGGCACAGTACCTCTTCATCTTCTGCGGAGGTCTGCTGGCTCTCTTCGTCCTGTTCGTCATCCTCTACATGGTCGGTATCGACCAGTGGATATGTATCGGCTTCGGCGCGGCATCGTCCTCCCTCCTTGTATGGCAGACCTTCGCGCTGAACGCCCGGTACGGTGAACACGGGCTGATGAAATTAGGAGCGGCACGGAGCCATCCCCGATACCTTATCAACCGGCGGCGGATAACCCGTCTGTTCAAACGACAACGAAAGGAAGAAAGACAATGAGGAATACATCGAAAATGACAACACTGGAAAACAGGTTCCCACTTTTAGCGGTGGAGCATGGCTGCATCATCTCAAAGGACGCCGACATCACGGTGGCTTTCGAGGTGGAACTACCGGAACTTTACACCGTGACGGGTGCGGAGTACGAGGCGATACACAGTTGCTGGTGCAAGGCTATCAAGGTGCTGCCGGACTACTCCGTCGTCCACAAACAGGACTGGTTCATCAAGGAACGCTACAAACCGGAGCTTCAGAAGGACGACATGAGCTTTTTAAGCCGCTCTTTCGAGCGTCACTTCAACGAGCGTCCGTACCTGAAACACACCTGCTACCTCTACCTGACCAAGACAACAAAGGAGCGTAACCGGATGCAGAGCAATTTCAGCACGCTGTGCCGGGGACATATCATCCCGAAGGAGCTGGACAGGGAAACCACGACCAAGTTCTTGGAAGCCTGCGAACAGTTCGAGCGCATCATGAACGACAGCGGGCTTGTCAGGCTGCGCCGCCTCTCCACCGATGAGATTGTGGGTACTGAGGGAAAGACGGGACTTATTGAACGCTACTTCTCGCTCATGCCGGAAGGTGACACCACCTTGCAGGACATCGAGCTTTCGGCAAGGGAGATGCGCATCGGCGACAACCGCCTGTGTCTGCACACCCTCTCCGACGCGGAAGACCTGCCGGGCAAGGTGGCTACCGACACCCGTTACGAGAAGCTCTCCACCGACCGGAGTGACTGCCGACTGTCATTCGCCTCCCCGGTGGGGCTTCTGCTCTCCTGCAACCATATCTACAACCAGTATGTGCTGATAGACAACAGTGAGGAAACCTTGCAGAAGTTCGAGAAGTCCGCCCGTAACATGCAGTCGCTATCTCGCTATTCAAGGAGCAACAGCATCAACCGCGAGTGGATAGACCAATACCTGAACGAAGCCCATTCCTACGGACTGACCTCGGTACGGGCACACTTCAACGTCATGGCGTGGAGCGACGATGCGGAGGAACTGAAGCATATCAAGAACGACGTGGGCAGCCAGTTGGCAAGCATGGAATGCGTGCCGCGCCACAACACCATCGACTGCCCGACACTCTACTGGGCGGCGATACCCGGCAATGCGGCGGACTTCCCGGCGGAAGAGAGTTTCCACACCTTCATCGAACAGGCGGTGTGCCTGTTCACAGAGGAAACCAACTACCGCAGCTCGCTCTCGCCCTTCGGCATCAAGATGGTGGACAGGCTCACGGGAAAACCGCTGCACCTTGACATCTCCGACCTGCCCATGAAGCGAGGTATCACGACCAACCGCAACAAGTTCGTGCTGGGTCCTTCGGGCAGCGGCAAGTCTTTCTTCATGAACCACCTCGTGCGCCAATATTATGAGCAAGGCGCACATGTGGTATTGGTGGACACGGGAAACTCCTATCAGGGCTTGTGCGGCATGATCCGACGCAAGACAGGCGGAGCGGACGGTGTGTATTTCACCTACACGGAAGATAAGCCCATCAGCTTCAACCCGTTCTACACCGACGATTACATCTTCGACGTGGAGAAGAAGGACAGCATCAAGACCCTGTTGCTGACGCTCTGGAAGTCGGAGGACGACAAGGTGACAAAGACGGAGAGCGGCGAGCTGGGCAGTGCCGTGAGTGCCTATATTGAGCGCATCCAATCCGACCGTAGCATCGTGCCGTCGTTCAACACCTTCTACGAGTATATGCGTGACGACTACCGCAAGGAACTGGCACAGCGTGACATCAAGGTGGAGAAGTCCGACTTCAACATCGACAACATGCTCACCACCATGCGGCAGTATTACCGGGGCGGGCGTTACGATTTCCTGCTCAACTCCACGGAGAACATCGACCTGCTCGGCAAGCGGTTCATCGTCTTCGAGATAGATTCGATTAAAGAAAACCGCGAACTGTTCCCCGTCGTGACCATCATCATCATGGAAGCCTTCATCAACAAGATGCGGCGGCTGAAAGGCGTGCGGAAACAGCTTATCGTGGAAGAGGCTTGGAAGGCCCTCTCATCGGCGAACATGGCTGAATATCTGCGCTATATGTATAAGACGGTCAGAAAATATTACGGCGAGGCAATCGTGGTGACGCAGGAGGTGGACGACATTATCAGTTCTCCGGTGGTCAAAGAGAGCATTATCAACAACTCGGATTGTAAAATCCTGCTTGACCAAAGGAAATATATGAACAAGTTCGACCAGATACAGGCGTTGCTCGGACTGACGGAAAAGGAGAAGTCGCAGATACTCTCCATCAACATGGCGAACAACCCTTCACGGCTCTACAAGGAGGTGTGGATAGGCTTGGGCGGCACGCAGTCGGCGGTCTATGCCACGGAGGTCAGCGCGGAAGAGTATCTGGCGTACACCACCGAGGAAACGGAAAAAGTGGAGGTTTACCGTCTGGCGGAGAAGCTGGGCGACGACATCGAAGCCGCCATCCGGCAGCTTGCCGAAAGGCGGAGAAACAAGGAATAACTAAAAAACAGAATGTATCAACCAAAAAAGAAAAACGCGTATGAATTTACCAAAAGTGAAAATGCTGCAAGTCAGCAAGTGCCTTATCGGATTGGCGGTCATGATGCTGCAATCCTGCGACGTGGCCGACAACCGCCGCGACATGCTGTGCGGGAACTGGGAGAGCGTGGAGGGAAAACCTGACGTGCTTATCTACAAGGAGGGCGAAGCCTACAAAGTGACGGTGTTCCGTCGTAGCGGTCTGCGCCGCAAGCTCAAGCCGGAAACCTATCTCTTGCAGGAGGAGAACGGCAACCTGTTCATGAACACCGGCTTCCGCATCGACGTGTCCTACAACGAGGCCACGGATGTGCTGACTTTCTCGCCAAACGGGGACTATGTGCGGGTGAAGCCGCAGCCGGGACATCCGACCGAAGAATAACAACCACTAAAATCCAAAGTAACATGAGAACAAGAATAACAATGATTATCTGCCTGTGCCTGCTTTTCGCGGGCAGGGCAAGCGCACAGTGGGTCGTAAGCGATCCGGGCAATCTAGCGCAGGGCATCATCAATGCCTCCAAAAACATCATCCATACCTCCAAGACCGCCACGAACATGGTGAGCAACTTTCAGGAGACGGTGAAAATCTATCAGCAGGGCAAGAAGTATTACGATGCCCTCAAATCGGTGAACAATCTGGTCAAGGACGCCCGCAAGGTGCAGCAGACCATCCTGATGGTGGGCGACATCACAGACATCTATGTGAACAGTTTCCAACGGATGCTCCGTGACGGGAATTTCAGACCCGAAGAGCTTTCCGCAATCGCTTTCGGCTACACGAAACTGCTGGAGGAAAGCAACGAAGTGTTGACGGAACTCAGGAACGTGGTGAACATCACCACGCTCTCCATGACCGACAAGGAGCGCATGGACGTGGTGGAACGCTGCCACTCGAAGATGAAGCGTTACCGCAACCTCGTGAGCTACTACACGAACAAGAACATCTCCGTGAGTTACCTGCGTGCGAAAAAGAAGAACGACCTCGACCGCATCATGGGGCTGTACGGGAACATGAACGAAAGATACTGGTAGCCTATGAAGTTCGACAACCTTCATCAGATTTTACGTTCACTTTATGAGCAGATGATGCCGCTGTGTGGGGACATGGCTGGTGTGGCGAAAGGCATCGCCGGGCTGGGTGCGCTGTTCTACGTCGCCTACCGGGTATGGCAGTCGCTGGCGAGAGCTGAACCGATAGACGTATTCCCGATGCTCCGTCCTTTTGCCATCGGTCTGTGCATCATGTTCTTCCCGACTGTGGTGCTGGGCACGATAAACAGCATCCTCTCACCCGTCGTACAGGGCACGGCAAAGATGCTGGAGGCGGAAACGCTGGACATGAACCGATACCGGGAGCAGAAGGACAAACTGGAATACGAGGCGATGGTACGCAACCCCGAAACCGCCTACCTCGTGTCCAACGAGGAATTTGACAAGCAACTGGAGGAACTCGGCTGGTCGCCCTCCGACATGGTGACGATGGCGGGAATGTATATCGACCGGGGAATGTACAACATGAAGAAGAGCATCCGCGACTTCTTCCGCGAGATACTCGAACTGCTGTTCCAAGCCGCCGCCCTCGTGATAGACACCGTCCGCACCTTCTTTCTCGTGGTGCTGGCGATTCTCGGTCCGATAGCCTTCGCCCTGTCGGTATGGGACGGTTTCCAAAACACGCTCACGCAGTGGATATGCCGCTATATACAGGTCTATCTGTGGCTACCGGTATCGGACATGTTCAGCACCATACTGGCGAAGATACAGGTTCTGATGCTGCAAAACGACATCGAGCGGATGCAGGCAGACCCGAACTTCTCGCTGGATTCGAGCGACGGGGTGTATATCGTATTCCTCTGCATCGGCATCATCGGCTACTTTACCATTCCCACCGTTGCGGGCTGGATTATCCAAGCCGGAGGCATGGGCGGTTACGGTCGCAACGTGAACCAGATGGCGGGACGAGCCGGAAGCATGGCGGGCAGCGTGGCGGGTGCAGCCGCAGGAAACGCAGTCGGACGTGTCGGCAAATTGCTGAAATAATCAATGTGCAATCATAAATTGGAAAATATAAATGGAATTCAAATCACTTAGAAACATCGAATCGTCGTTCAGGCAGATACGCCTGTTCGGTATCGTCTTCCTCTCGCTGTGCGCCGTGGTGACGGTGTGGAGCGTGTGGAACTCCTACCGTTTCGCAGAGAAGCAACGGGAGAAAATCTATGTGCTGGACAACGGCAAGAGCCTGATGCTCGCCTTGTCTCAGGATTTGTCGCAGAACCGCCCGGCGGAGGCACGGGAACATGTGCGCCGTTTCCACGAGATGTTCTTCACGCTATCACCTGAAAAAAGCGCGATTGAACACAACGTGAAACGTGCCTTGCTGCTGGCGGACAAGAGCGTGTACCACTATTATTCGGACTTCGCGGAGAAGGGGTACTACAACCGCATCATCGCCGGGAACATCAACCAAGTGCTGAAGGTGGACAGCGTGGTGTGCGACTTCAACGCCTATCCCTACCGTGCCGTGACCTACGCCACACAGAAAATCATCCGGCAGAGCAACGTCACCGAGCGCAGCCTCGTGACCACCTGCCGCCTGCTGAACGCATCGCGGTCGGATGACAACCCGAACGGTTTTACCATCGAGGGTTTCACCATCATTGAGAACAAGGATTTACAGACTATCAAACGGTAACAGGACATGAAAAGTATCAGAAAATCAATGTGGGGCATGTATTGGAAACTCCACGACAAACGGAAACGCTTGGCGGCAAGTCTCAAAGGGTATCTGGACGGCTTGCCGCCGGAAACACGCCGCCGCATCGTGCTGGGGATGTTCGCCGCCTTCGCGGTGCTTGCCCTTTACACCTTCGGCAGAGCCGTCTATGACATCGGCAGGAACGACGGCTCACATATGGAAACGGGACACGCCGGACGGGTGGAACTGCCGACCCCGGCGGAAACAGGCAATCACTTAACACCTTATTTATATGGAACAGACAAAGAATGAACCGACGAAAGAGAACAAAGCTGCTCCCGAAACGGGGAAACCGAAAAAGGAGCGCGAACCGCTGACAGAGGCGCAACGGCTGAAACGGCAGAAGATGATCGTGCTGCCCGCTATGGTGTTGGTGTTCATCGGGGCGATGTGGCTGATATTCGCCCCGTCCTCCGGCAAGGAGCAACCGCCGGGAACGGACGGATACAACACCGAGATGCCCGACGCTGACAAGGCGAACCGGCAGATTATCGGCGACAAGCTGAAAGCCTACGAGCATGGGGAGATGGAAGAGCGTCAGGAGAGCCGCAACCGTGCCATCGGGCAGCTGGGCGACATGTTCGACCGCGAGATAGCGGGAACGGAGAACGGAGTGGACTTCGACCTCGCCAATCCGGGCGGCAAGGAAGAAAGGGCAAAGCCAGCCACGCCGCAGACCATCCAGTCCTCCGCAGCCGCCTACCGTGACCTGAACGCCACGCTCGGAAACTTCTACGACCAGCCGAAAAACGACAATGCGGAGATGGACGAATTGTTGGAGCGCATCGCATCGCTGGAGTCGGAACTGGAAAGCGAGAGGGGCAAGGCTTCCTCTATGGACGAGCAGGTGGCTCTTATGGAGAAGTCCTACGAGCTGGCGGCAAAGTACATGGGCGGTCAGAACGGAGGACAGCCATCGGCGGAACAGAGGGCAGAGCCAACTACCGTGCAGAAAGGGAAGAAGAACAAGGCAATGCCTATCAGACAGGTGGAGCATCAAGTAGTTTCTTCACTCTCACAGCCTATGAGTAACGCGGAGTTTGTCGCCGCCTTATCGCAGGAACGCAACCGGGGTTTCAACACGGCTGTCGGCACGGCGGAGGTATTGGACAGGAACACCATACCGGCGTGCGTGCATGGGGCGCAGAGCGTGACGGACGGGCAGACGGTAAGGCTGCGCCTGCTGGAGCCTATGGCGGTGGCAGGCAGGACAATACCCCGGGGTGCGGTGGTGGTCGGCACGGGCAAGATACAGGGTGAGCGGCTCGACATCGAGATTACCTCGCTGGAATACGACGGCACGATTATCCCCGTGGAGCTTGCGGTCTATGACACGGACGGACAGCCCGGCATCTTCATCCCGAACTCGATGGAGATGAACGCCGTCCGGGAGGTCGCCGCCAACATGGGCGGCTCGCTGGGAAGCAGCATCAACATCTCCACCAATGCCGGGGCGCAGCTCGCCTCCGACTTGGGCAAGGGGCTGATACAAGGCACGAGCCAGTACATCGCCAAAAAGATGCGAACCGTCAAGGTGCATCTGAAAGCCGGGTACAGGGTCATGCTTTACCAAGAAAAATATTGAAAACAATAAAAATTACCACTAAAATCCAAAAGTAATGAGAAAAGTAATCATCATGTTTGCCCTCGCTATGGGCATCATAACTGCCAACGCGCAGGAGAATGTAACCGTTGAAACGACCAACGGAAGTGAACAACCGACCTTGACGAAGGAGGTCTATCCGCAGAAGGAGGCGGACGGCGACCTATATCACGGGCTGTCACGCAAGCTGACCTTCGACCGCATGATACCGCCGCACGGTCTGGAAGTGACCTACGACAAGACCGTCCACGTCATTTTTCCGGCGGAGGTGCGCTATGTCGATTTAGGCTCGCCCGACCTGATTGCCGGGAAAGCCGACGGAGCGGAGAACATCATCCGTGTGAAGGCTACCGTAAGGAATTTTCCCAACGAAACGAATATGTCCGTCATCACGGAGGACGGCAGTTTCTACACCTTCAACGTGAAGTACGCCGCCGAACCGCTGTTGCTCAACGTGGAGATGTGCGACTTCATCCATGACGGCAGCACGGTGAACCGCCCGAACAACGCGCAGGAAATCTATCTGAAAGAGCTGGGCAGCGAAAGCCCGATGCTGGTGCGCCTTATCATGAAGTCCATCCACAAACAGAACAAGCGCGAGGTGAAGCATATCGGCTGCAAGCGTTTCGGCATCCAATACCTGTTGAAAGGCATCTACACGCACAACGGCTTGCTTTATTTCCACACGGAGATAAAGAACCAGAGCAACGTGCCTTTCGATGTGGACTACATCACTTGGAAAATCGTGGACAAGAAGGTTGCGAAGCGTACTGCCGTGCAGGAGCAGATTATTCTGCCGCTCCGCGCGCAGAACTACGCCACCCTCGTGCCGGGCAAAAAGAGCGAGCGCACGGTCTTCACGATGGCGAAGTTCACCATCCCCGATGACAAGTGCCTCGTGGTGGAATTGAACGAGAAGAACGGCGGCCGTCACCAGTCCTTCGTGATTGAGAACGAGGATTTGGTACGCGCGGGTACCATCAACGAACTTCAAGTACGCTGACCATGAGAAAGTACATCGCAATAATCATCGCGTCGCTTGCCCTTTTTACAGGGCAGGCGCACGCCCAGCGGTGTCTGCCGAAGATGCAGGGCATCGAGGTGAGGGCGGACATGGCGGACGGCTTCAATCTCGGCGGCAAGGACGGCGGGTACAGCTTCGGGGCGGCTCTCTCCACCTACACGAAGAAGGGGAACAAGTGGGTGTTCGGTGGCGAATACCTGTTGAAGAACAATCCCTACAAGGACACCAAGATACCCGTGGCGCAGTTCACGGCGGAGGGCGGCTATTACTTCAAGATACTGTCGGACGCCCGAAAGATTGTTTTCGTCTATGCCGGGGCTTCGGCTCTCGCCGGATATGAGGCGGTAAATTGGGGGAAGAAGGTGCTGCATGACGGCTCCACGCTGCACGACCGGGACGCCTTCATCTACGGCGGTGCGCTGACGCTCGATGTGGAGTGTTACGTGGCAGACCGTATCGCCCTGCTTGCCAACCTGCGGGAGCGTTGCCTTTGGGGTGGCGACACACGGAAGTTCCACACGCAGTTCGGGGTCGGTATCAAGTTCATCATCAACTGACACGGGCATGGAAAGGACGGAAATAGATGCTGTCAGAAGGATGCCGCTTGCGGATTTTCTCGCACGGCTGGGGCATGAGCCTGTCAGAAGGAGCGGTAACGAGCTGTGGTATCTTGCCCCGTACAGGGGCGAGCGCACATCCTCTTTCCGTGTGAACGTGGCGAAACAGCTCTGGTACGACTTCGGTTTGGGCAAGGGCGGCGACATCTTCACGCTTGCCGGGGAGTTTCTGCAAAGCGATGACTTCATGAAGCAAGCGAAGTTCATAGCGGAAGCCGCCAATATGACGGTTGCCGGATGGGAAAAGCCCGTCTATCTCTCGAAGCCGACCGAATCCGTTTTTGAGGATGTGGAGGTCGCTCCGCTGCTCCGCTCACTGCTGACGGAGTATTTAGAGGAACGGGGCATCCCTTACGCCATCGCATCCCGTCACTGCTGCCGCTTGAACTACGGTGTGCGTGGGAAACGGTATTTTGCCGTTGGCTTTCCGAACATGGCAGGTGGCTATGAAGTCAGAAGCCGATATTTCAAGGGTTGCATACCTCCGAAGTCTGTATCACTGGTAAAGGCGAATGACATCCCGGCTGACGAGTGCCTCGTGTTCGAGGGCTTCATGGACTTTCTCTCTGCCGTGACGCTTGGTGTAACCGGTAACGCTGACTGTCTTGTGCTGAACTCAGTCGCCAACGTGGAGAAGGCGGCGGGATTGCTGGACGGATACGGGCGCATCGGCTGCTTCCTCGACCGTGACGAAGCCGGACGGCGGACGCTTGCCGCACTTACCATGCGATACGGGGAACGTGTCACCGACCGTTCCTCCCTCTATGACGGTTGCAAGGACTTGAACGAGTACCTGCAACTGACAACGAAAAAACAGAAAAACAACCATCTAAAAATCGAAGAACAATGAACATACTGAACAACAGAAACAAGAGAACATCAATATTCAAGGCAGTGGCGTTATGCCTGATAGCCGCCATGTCATTCACCCTCGTGTCATGTGACGATGACATGGACATCCAGCAGTCCTATCCCTTCACGGTGGAGGTCATGCCCGTGCCGAACAAGGTAGTAAAGGGGCAGACAGTGGAAATCCGCTGTGAACTGAAAAAGGAGGGCGACTTTTCGGGTACGCTCTATACCATCCGCTATTTCCAGTTCGAGGGGGAAGGCTCGCTCAAAATGGATAACGGCATCACCTTCCTGCCTAACGACCGCTACCTGCTGGAGAACGAAAAATTCCGCCTGTACTACACGGCGGCGGGTGATGAGGCGCATAATTTCATCGTGGTGGTGGAGGATAACTTTAGCAACTCCTACGAACTGGAATTTGACTTCAACAACAGGAATGTAAAGGACGACGATCTTACCATCGTTCCCATCGGCAACTTCAGCCCCTTGTTGAAATGATGCGTGTATTCATGACAATGCTCTGTTCACTTCTGACGGTCTGTTCTGTGTCCGCGCAGATCAGCCGCCAAGAGGGAACGGACGGGCAGGCGGCAATCTACCGACTGCCGCTTATGGAACGTGCTTTTTTATGCTGCCGCTACTTTGAAGGCTGGCACTCAGAAAAACACTACCCATACGTCGGTTGGGGTCACAAACTTTTGCCAAACGAGAAGTATTCGGCACGAACCATGACAAAACGGGATGCGGATGAACTTTTGCGGAAAGACCTGCGCAAATTTGTCGCCATGTTCCGTAAATTCGGGGTTGATTCGATTTTGCTTGGCACGTTAGCTTACAATGTGGGACCGGCGAAGCTGTTAGGCAGCAAAACAATCCCCAAAAGCACCTTAATCAAGAAGCTGGAAGCTGGTGACAGGAACATCTACCGTGAGTATATAGCCTTCTGCAACTACAAAGGAAAACGCCACGCCATGCTGCTCAAACGGAGAAAGGCGGAGTTTGCGCTGTTGTATATCCCATAAAAGGACTGACAAAACTGGCAAAAGACGTGCCATATTTAACTTGGCACGTCTTTTGCTCTATCACTTGATAGATTATCGTAGGATTTTCTCGTTAATTGACATCGTTGAGCCATTTTTGCCTATCGGTTTCCAAATAACACTTCAAGTTGTAAGTGTTGTGAGAGCAATACAAAACATAGTTATTAACCATAAAAAGTATAGCGAAATTATGAAGAAAGTATTTAGGAAAATTCAGAAAGGAACAACAAAAATGATTGAACGTATCAAATCGTTGGGGGAAATGGAGACGAAGCAGAAATGTGTAGTTCAACGGTTCGAGATTATCATTCCCCTCCACCAAAAAATAACGACCCAATATATAGCCTCCGCAAGTTTTACTTGCGGATTTTTTAGTTATCGCAGATTGGACAAAGGTTTCTTTGCTACTTTCTTTGTCCGCCATCATGCTCACTGAAAGAAAGTAGGGCGGCTCTCGCCGCCCCGCCACTCAAAAGCGTGTGTAAAGTCCCGTCACCATCGTGAACATTTCCTCCAGCATATCAAAATAGATACCCTCGTGTACGGCAATGTCCTTTGTCTTGCACTCAAAGGTCTTTTTGCTGAACGTCCTGCGGTAGAAGCGCATATTGTAGAGGTCTGCCCCTTCGTCATAGATGATGTCAAGGCGGTTGGCACTTGTTTTGTTCCTTGCAAGGCTCATCCGTAAGCCGTTGCCCATATCTATGAAATCACGGCTACCTGTCATGGCGGTGAAGCGTTTTCCGCCTATCTGCTGTAATATCGTCTTGGCTATCATATCTTTTGTTTTTAGGGTTTTAAGTATTGGCGGTGCGGACACCGCCATCCCGTTCAAAATTCTCGCATTTCGGAAATGGGGGTCTGCCGTTGTAGCCACTCTTTCACACATTCCATATTGTACTCGCTCGTGATGACTGCCGTATGGCTGTCGGTGGCGGTGAAACGTGTGCTTTCGTAATCATCTATCCACCCCTTGAGGGTGTCCGTTCCCCACGCTCCGGTATCGTCAAAGATACCGTCCAATGCCGTGATAGGTTCGCTGAACTTGACTATCAGCGTTTGATAGGTCGTGTTCATAGTCTGTCCTCCTTTCCCTTCTTTGCGTTCAGCCACTTGTCCCGTGCGGCTCGGCACTCGTCCAACGTGGGTTTGACACAAGAGAACAATTCTCTGTCTATGGGGTGGCGGTAGTCGTACTGCACAAGTGTCCGCCTGCGTCTTCCGATACCCGATTGGAAACGCTCGTATTTCTCCGTACCTGCTTCCGCGCAGGTGCTTACTCCGTTGATGGTCATTCGTGTTGTCATAATGTTGCTTTTTAGATGGTTAAAAATGTACTGACAGAACTCTGTTCTTCATCACCATTTCGGGGTTGCTTGTGTAGCGTTGGTGCAGGTAGAAATGGTGTGAGCCGAAGCCGTAAAGGAAAAACTTGTCAAGTTCGTGCTTCTCGGCAAACTCCTTTACGCTCTTTCTCAATTCCCCCTCACTCGTTGTGAGAGTGAGGAGGTTCACAAATTCAAGGAACATCGTGGGGATTGCATCATCCCACACACAAATCATACTTTCAATTCTTACTTCCATATCAATGTTGTTTTAGGGGTTATGCTATGCCGCTTTCATCCGCTCACGGATAAGGTTGGCGTTCTTGTTCACAAGGTCTATGATGCGCTCGTGATATTCGGTGTCCTGGTTGTGCTTGCCGTGGCACTGCACCACTTCGAGGGTTCGCAAGTCCACCTCTACGGTTTCAATAATCTCATCGCCAATCCTTGCCGATAGTATGAGGGTGTCGGCTTTCTTGTAGTATCCACTGCCAAACACGCAGATGCCCTGCGTCTTGCCCTCGTTGTAATACTCGTCTATGCTTTCAAGCACCTTGACGATTATTTCCTCGTCCGTGATTACCAAGCCGAAGAATTTGGATTTGTTGGCGATGAAATCCTCCGCATCTTTCTTTCGTTGGAGTTGTCGCTGTTGCTCACGCTCACGCCTTTCAATCTCCCAACGGCGTTGCTCTGCGGCTCTTTCCTTCTCGTGTATGGCTTCAATTTTTCGGGTTGCGTTGTCGTGTGCCGCCATGAAATCTTCGGGACAGATGTTCTTCGGGTTACGGAGGTCTTGACCGAGTTTTTTGAGCATACGCAGATAGTCGCACCACATTGAGAGGTTGTCTATCTGATACTTGTGACGCTTGGCAATCAGATATGATGCCCAACATTCATCGGCAGTACGGGTATTGAAAAGAAAGTGTTTCATGACCTCAATCTCACCGCCTTTCATAAGGGTTTCAATTCTTGGGTCTGAAAGCAAGGCTTTGAAAAGACGCACGGGGGAGATGCCGTGGAAATCGCCCTTGAAGCCGTTACGTCTGAGTTGGGGCAATATCCTCATCTTTGGATATGCACAGCTTCTTGCCACCACATCATCGTATAGGCTGTTGTGCGGTCTTACCTCCATATCGCTGCCTAATGCCCACACATCGCAATAGCAGAAAAGGAAGCCACGGAGCAACGCCATGTCCGTAACCTTGCCGTCGGGTGAAATCCAACGCTGCACGACCTCGTGGCAGTAGAAACGCATCGGTTCGCCTTTCCTGCTCTCGCATCTGACCTGCGCCACGCGGATTACCTGATACCCTTTGCAGGTGGTTATCACGCTGAAATTCTGCGTTTCCTTGTAGATGCGTCTGCGTGTGTCCTGCACTTTGAGTTCGGCATGGCATTTGGGGCAGGTGCAGCCTTCAAGGGTGTCGCATAGTCCGCTGTCGCTGTGCCACTCGTGACCGCAGTCGGAACAGGTGATGTTCCCTTTCTTGGTGCGGTAGCCGATATGCTCAACGCAGTGGCGGTATGCCCAATCTATTTGTGTCGCTGATATGGGGCGAAGGTTGGCGGAAAGTCTTGCCACCTCTTTCTGTATCTTGGTCTTCGGTTTCATAAGCCTAAATCAAATAATGAGGGTTGGGGTTGGTTTTCTTTTCTCGCTGACGGTCTGTGGCGGTTCTGCAACTTGCGGAGTTCCTCCTCTTGGTATTTGCGGACAGCGTTCTGACGTGCCTCCGCCTTTTCCTCTGCCGTGAGTTTCACAACGTGGTTCACAACCACTTGGCAGTCCATCGGTTTGCCCACCTCTATCTCGTTTTCCTCATAGTAGTGGATGGCTTGCCCGAATATCTCTCCGTCCGTGAAACCGTTGCAACCGCTTTTCTGCACATAGTTCAGAATGTGGGTCACGCACTCGTCCATGTTCTTGGCAGGGTTGCGGTACTTCTTTGCAAATAGCGCATCTTCCTCCGCACGCTGTTCCAAGTACATATATATCGTTCTCTTGAAATGGTCTGTTCCTTTCATATCGCTGTCATTTTTAGATTATCTGTTTCAGTATCTCTCTCCAATAGGTCGGCTCTACCTCGCTGAGAAGGAAGTCCATGAAATCCCTCCGTGCGTCCTTGTTCAGTTCGTGGTACAATCTTCGGAAAGTTTCAAAATTGCCGTTGATGTACGTTTCCACCATATACACGAAGATGTTGTCCACCTCGTAATATCTGCACTGCTGCGCTGCCGTCTTGCTGTTTCTTTTTGCCATGTCGGTAAGGGTTAAAGGGTGAATAACCAAAGGATGAAGCCAAAGAAGGCAATGGTGGAAAGGATAGCCACGATTACACCTATCGCCACTCGGAACACTCCGTTTACAATCTCTCTGATGATGCCCCAAAGGATGCCGAACACCCCGAAGGCGGTGCGCATCATCAAGCCGCATATCGCCAACCCGATGTGTTGCGCCATTTGTCTGAAATTTGCCGTTGCCGTCATATCTTCGCTGTTTTTGATTTTTTTGTTTTTAATGCGGATTCAAGAGCTGAGGGAGTTGAGTTTCAAACTATCTTATCTGCCTCTCGTTTATCCGACATTTTTTTTATGCGTCTTTCTGTCGCATCGGTCGTTTTCGTTTCGGGTGCTTGAAAAGGTAGGGATTAGGGAATGCAAGGTTTTTCGGTCAAAATACTACCCGCAGGGCTGGAGATTTTTACCGAAAACAGGAGGCTTGACCTTGCTTTCCCGTCCAATCCCGGAATTACCTTTGCGCCCAGAACGAAAATGACTGACTGATGCGGCTTACTGAAAGGCGCAAAATGGAGGTAAACGAAAACAGAGGCAGATTGTGTAGAAAAAAACTTCAGGGGAAAATCCGTAAAAAAAAGAATCACCAAAAGGAAAAAGACATCACCGGAAGCGTGAAAAGGGCAAACCACAACAAAGGAAGTATGATTGTTTCCGATCCGACGGAACTTGTTCAGCCGGGTGGCAACAATCATTCTTCCCGGTTTGTCCGGCTGTGTGTGGGCGCCTGTTTCATTCATGGGGCAGGCTGACACACTCTGCATTCACTTTCCGCTTCCGGCAAAAGAGACAGCGAAAAAAGAAAAATCATTTGAAAACCCGTAAAAGCACCTCTTGGCATAGGCGCAAAAGAAAGGGGCATTGCTTCATCTGTCTAAACATCGTTTAGGCGTGAGGCAATGCCCTTTTCTCCAGCTATGCGGTAGTCGGCACACGTTTGTTCCAAACTCGTTTTGGGCAATGGTGTGCCGACGGACAATACCGCTTTTACGGAAAATTCTTATGAATGAGGGGATAAAAAACGGGAGTTTATATCAAAATCTCGAATTAAATAGCTACTTTTGCATACGAAGAGTTCTTTGAAGGTTACGCAACGCGCAGAAGGATAATGCAGTAGATAACTAACTAAATCGTAACCTATTACTATCAAGAGCAATTAACCTACGCTCATTTCCAATAAATTACACTCTTTTCGTAACTTCATGTCGCAAATATACAAAATAAAGCTGACTTATGCAAGATTTTAAACATATTAATATATTGATAGTCAGATATATAACCTCGTACAATCGATTGTTCTGTAACCTCGTACTACCCTACGAGTAATTCTTTGCGGACAGTACCCTGGAGCAGAACCACGAGTTTCTCCCAACCGATTTCATAACGATGACTGGCCTTGCAGAAAACAGGTAGGAGGAAACGGTCTTTGTCCAGCTTCTTCCAATAAAGCACGTATCCCCCTGTATCATGATGAAGGATTTTGATGTTCCGCCGGTCCTTGCTCAAAAAGATGAAAATATCCCCTGCGGAGGGCTCTTTACCCATTATTTTGCGTACCAGTTCGGCAAGGGTGAAAATACCTTTTCGCATATCTACCGGACCTTCGCACAGGTAGAAGCGCATGCTGGGATTCAGCCCTAACATAATGTTCCCAGGTTTTGAAGCAGAGCTGTTATGCTCTCAAGATTAGTGTTACATTTTCGGATCTCAACTCCATTGCCCAGTTTTAGACGAAACGAAACAATCTCAAAGTTGTCCGATTTGACAGATTTGGGAGATGATGTACAACGTGAATGA
>NZ_GG774819.1:106496-108540 GCF_000163675.1 Bacteroides sp. D22
CCCGGTGGTGTTATTAAAATGTTGCTCGATTACGAAAGAAAGGAGGGAGATCCATGTATTCTCTAACATCAGCCAATCGATACTATCTGTACCAGGGCTTTGTTCGTATGAACCTTGGCATCGACGGTTTATTCAAAATTATACGCTTGGAAATGAAGGACTTGTCTCCCGTTTCCGGAGATATATTTTTATTCTTTGGCAAAAACCGACAAAGTGTAAAAATACTGCGTTGGGATGGCGATGGCTTTCTTCTGTACTACAAGCGCCTCGAGGGTGGAAGTTTTGAGTTACCGACATTTAACCCCCATACAGGCAATTACGAGATTTCTTATCAGGTTTTGTCTTTTATCTTAAATGGAGTGTCATTGAAGTCTGTACGGTTGCGAAAACGTTTCAGGATTTAATATAATATGTTGATTGTTAATTATTTGTACTAAGTATATCATCCGATTTATTTGGTCAACTCGTTGATTTTTTATATCTTTATACCATGAAAAAGGATGAGATCATAGAGTTATTGAAGGAACAGATCAAGGGATTACGAGATGACAACAACAGACTCTTGGGGCAAGTAGATGCTTTGATAAAAGAGGTTTCTTCCCTTAAAGAAGCACTCCTTCAAAAAGGCGAATCTCTTAGCAAACAACAGCGCCTTGCTAAGGGGCTCGCCAAACTTGTATCCAACACATCCGAACAGCAACAAGCTCCCCAACCTGCCATGTCCGAAGAAGAGCGGCAGAAGAGAGAAGCTGAAAAAGCAGATAAGCGTAAAGCCAGAAAGAACAATGGTGCCAAACGTGACATGCATTATGAGATGGAGGAAGAAGAACATGTCGTTTATCCTGATGATCCCGATTTTGACATCAATAAAGCCCGGTTGTTTACTACCGCTCCCAGAATATGCGTCCGCTATGAATGTGTACCCATGCGCTTCATCAAGCACGTCTACAAGATACACACCTATACGCAAGACGGTCGCCTGTTTGAGGGAAAAACCCCGGTCTCGGCTTTCTTAAATTCCAGCTATGACGGCTCATTTATTGCCGGATTGATGGAATTACGTTATATACAATCGCTACCTGTTGAAAGAATCATCAACTACTTCGAAGGTCATGGCTTTACGCTGAAGAAACCTACGGCTCATAAGTTGATAGAAAAAGCCTCAGGCCTCTTCGAAAATCTTTATAAGTGTATCCGGCAGACAGCTTTGAGTGATCCTTATAAGGCAGCCGACGAAACCTATTACAAAATACTCGTCCCGGAAAAGAACAGTAAGGGAAAAGGAGTTAGAAAGGGATACCTTTGGGTGGTTGTCGGCATAAACACCAGGATGATATACCTGCTCTATGATGACGGCTCCCGGTCTGAAAGAGTTATTCTTAACGAATTAGGCAGTTGCAAAGGTATCATACAAAGCGATGGCTACTCACCTTACCGGAAGCTCGAAAGCGATGCTTATCCCAATATCACACGCATCCCGTGCTTGCAACATATAAAACGGAAATTTATAGATTGCGGTGAGAATGACCCGGATGCAAAAAGAATCGTGGAGCTGATAAACACTCTTTATCAAAACGAGCATAAGCATAAAGTTGGGGTTGATGGATGGACAGTAGAACAGAATCTTATGCATCGAAAAAAGTATGCGCCGGACATACTCGGAGAAATAAAAGATGTGTTTGATGAAATAGAAGAGCGGGGGGATTTATTACCAAAGAGCGAACTACAAGAAGCTATCACCTATCTTCGCAATGAGTGGAATGCAGTGGTGGACATCTTTAATTATGGTGACACTTACCTGGACAACAATATAGTTGAACGGATGAACCGGTACATATCCTTATCAAGAAAAAACTCATTGTTCTTCGGCAGCCATAAGGGAGCCGAACGAGGCGCCATACTCTACACGATAGCACTCACCTGTAGGATGCATAAAGTGAATCTATTTGAGTATCTCACGGATGTGATAAACAGAACAGCTGAATGGCAACCAAACACACCACTTGAAAAATACAGGGAACTGCTTCCTGACAGATGGGAAAAG